>JADLDQ010000326.1 GCA_020846575.1 Burkholderiales bacterium | reverse complement strand
GGCTCCTCAAGCCCAAGTTCAAGCTCATCCAGGACCTGGGTAAAGATCAGAGCAACCCCGTCGCCAACGCGAACAGCCTGAAGCTGTATTGCAATGAGCGGGATGATGCCATTGAACAATCCAAGGACGTTGAGAAATCGGCTGGTAATGTCTTCTGCTACGACAACAGCGCAATGTTCATATTGGGGGTAACGCTTTCGTTCGATGTCCCAATACTCGATGGTCCGAATGACATGACTCTCATCGGTTTTTCCCAGCTGAAGTTCGACCTCATAGCGCTTACGGCTTTCGACGTCTTCAAGCAGGAGATCGAGGCGTCCCGCGCGTGGCTGAATGCGTTGGCGCCCGCGCACCTCGACTTCTCCGAGCTTTAGAAGAGATGGGTTCTCGACGATCTGATCCTCAAGCCACTTCTCGGAGAAGTCGGGGTGGTTTCGAAGAGAGATCGGCTCCGGGACGACGATTTTGGGCGTTGGCATATCTTTCTTCGATTCAATGAGGGCTAACGCGAGATGAAGCAGTTCGTGGCCGCGCTGGCGCGGGCTGTGCCGTCCGCTTCTGATGGCTAACTCAGTGTCGCGTAACGTGCAGAACAGGAGCCGTCGCTCCCTCACCGTTCAACAGCTTCCAGGACATTGCCAGCGGTCGCACTCGGGCGCTTGCCCGAAGAACGAGGTGCGGTAATACGCGACCGATAGCGCTCGATCTCAGGCAGCATCCAAGCCCAGCACGTTTCGTAGAAGCCTGCCAACCTGTCTGAAGAGCGTTGCCGAAATCCGACCGAGCTTCGTCGCATCCGGCGCTTCGATGGTCGCGATCTTCGCGCTACGAATGAGGGATGGCGCCGGCAGACCCGCGGTTTGCAGATCGCTCACCGGCACATCGCCTGGCCAGCCGCGATTCGCTGCGCTGGTGATCATGAGCACCCACAACAGCCCGTGTGCATCCTCGATTCCGCCCGTGGAGACTACCAGCGCGGGGCGTGACTGCCGGGCCGGACGGTCTGTGTACGCAAACGGCACCTTGATGATGTCACCCGGCCTAAAGCTTGCCATATGCCTTGGTGTTGACCTCGGAATTCCACTCTGTGAACGTGCGGAATGGATCGTCTGTCTTGCCGCCGCGACGCACCTTGGTCAGTATGACGCGCTCGCCGGCAATCTCATAGAGCAGTTCATCACCCAGTTCGAGCCGCAGCGCGGCGCGACCCGACTGGGGAACGGTTGTCTGTGCCTTGCTGGTGAGTTTGCTGGTGGTCATCTGGATCGTCGGCTCCGCAGAATTGGCGCAACGTCACGATTGTAGGGAAATTCCCTGTAGCCTTCGACGCTGCTGAATTGCCGTGAAGATGTGGATGACCGCATCCGGGGTGCCCCAAGGTCCCGAAAGCAGCAATGGTGTGCGGGTGGTTGGCGTGGACCATCGGGGGTGCAGGCAGCGCTTGAACAGGTGCGAGACGAGAAGCGCAGCGGGGCCGGGTGTGCTGCCCGGCAATATGCCCGCCGGGGCCGGCGCGCGGCTTGCGCATCAGCCCTTGTCCACCCAGAAGCCCAGCCCGGGCGCGAGTTCCAGCGCCGGGGCGGGCGGTGTGCCGCCGCCGAAATCGTAGTAGCCCTGGTTGGTGCAGTACTCGGGGTTGGTGAAGATCGCCCCGGGCTGCTCGAGCTGCGGCGAATAGAAGTACCACTTCGAATTCGGCGTGTTCCAGGTCCACAGCGACACGAAGCTCGCGGTGACGGTGGCAGGCGGCACCGGCGCGACGCCCAGGCTGTTGGCGAACGCCTGCACGCTCATCGAAGCGCCCATCGCCAGCAGGTTGAAGCCCCCGGGAAGTGCCGCGAAACCGGCGGCATCGTAGCCGTGGCCGGCGCCACTCTGCTGTGCCAGCGTGACCGGCTGGTAGGCGTTGACCCAGTAGCCGGCGCCGGCCGGGACGGTGCCCAGCACCTCGAAGCCGTGGGTGGCGGCGTAGGCGGCGCTCTCGGCCAGGGTGAACAGCGGCGTGTGGAAGCGCCACTTGAGCGTGGCGGCGTTCCAGCTCCACACCGACTCCACCTTGTCGCTGACGCCACCGACCGGGCTGTCGAGCGAACCGAATGTCGCGATCACATCGAGCCCGGTGGCGAGCGAATTGCCGATCAGGTTGAAACCTGGCAGCAGCGAAGGCGTATAGCTCGGACCGACGGCCGCGGTGCCGAAGAACAGGTCGTCCGAATACCCGACCTGCCGGGACCCCGAGAGCACGTTGCCGTCCATCTGGATGCGGGCCACCCAGTCGGTCGCCGGGTTGGTTCCGTCCGCGATGTAACCGACGAACTCGGAGCCGACCGAATTGACGTGCTCGGCGAGCAGTTGGCCGCCCTGGTTGTAGAAGCGGGTCACGGCGAACGTGTTCCAGTTGCGCATCAGTCCGGCGCGGCGCTGGGGCGTGGCGAACAGCGCCTGGTAGCCCACCTGGCCGTCGTCCACGCAGCCGCCGTCGCAGGGCGAGCCGACGATGGTATTGACGCGTCCCGGCGCCGAGGAGACTTCCACGTGAACCGGCCCGAACGGCGCGCCGGCGACGCTGATATTGGACGAGAAGGTGACCCCGTAAGCGCTGTACTGGCTGGTGAGATCGGTGCCGGCCGGCAGGCTGATAGGCGCGCTGCCGAAGTCGATGAAGGTGTCGCCGGCGCTGGCGACGTAGCCTTCGAACTGCGTCCGGGCGCCAGGGCCGAAGACGAGACCGGCCCACGCCGGCGCGGCGGCGAGCGTGAAACAGGCGCTCAGCAGGCGCACGAGGTGGCGTGTGTACGAGTGAAGTGGCATATCGGGAGGCAGGAACGATGTGTCCGATCGAGTCTGCGTCCGCCACGAGGCCCGGCTTTGAGATAGGTCAATGCCGCGAGCGGCGCCGCGGCGGCCGGCTCCTCGAGCCGGCGTCATGATTCGCCCTGCGCGGGTCCTCCGCTGCCGTGCATCGCCTCGTGCTGCGACGCGGCAATTGCGCGCGGCGCCTCGAGTCCTTCGAGATGCTGCGGCCCGAAGCGGCGCGAGAGCGAATCGATCATGGCGAGGTCGCGCGTGACCTGCTGCCTCATCGCCTCGCGCTCCTCGGGCATGAGCGTCCCCGGGTGGAGCAGGAAGCGCTCGGGCAGTGCGACCTCGCCCGAGGTCGTGCAGCTGCACGACCCGCGGGATCCGCTCGGTGCGCCGCCCGCTACTCGAACTTCATCCGGCTCTCGGTGGCGATCTTGCGGTAGCGCGCGATACTCTCGCTCGTGAGCCTGGCCATGTGCTCGGGGGTTCCGGCCATGGGCGAGAGCGCCAGCGCCTTCAGGCGGTTCTGCACCTCGGGGCGGCTCATGGTCTGGCGCAGCGCCTCGCTCAGGCGCGCGATGAGCGCCGGCGGCGTCCTGATCGGAACCGCTACGCCCGCCCAGCCCACGATGTCGTAGCCCTTGAGGCCCGATTCGTCGAGCGTGGCCACCTCGGGTAGGAACTCCAGGCGCTGCAATCCGGTGGTGGCGATCGCCTTGAGCTTGCCCGCCTTGAGGTGTTGCAGGATGGCGTTGTCGAAGGTGAGCTGCACCGCGCCGCCCATGACGTCCTGCACCGCCTGAGCCAGCCCCTTGAAGGGCACGTGCACGATGTCGATGCCGGCCTGGCTGCGCAGCAGCTCGCCGGCGAAGTGCGCGGCCGAGCCCACGCCGGGGGTGGCGTAGTTGATCGTGCCGGGCTGAGCCCTGGCGAGCGCGACCAGCTCGGCGACGCTGTTCGCCATGAGCCCCGGGTTCGCCGCGAGGATGAAAGGGGTGTAGATGATCACGCCCACCGGCGCGAAGTCCTTCACCGGGTCGAATCCCGGGTCCATCACCGGCAGCGAACCGTGCGAGGTGCCGTTGGCGAAGAACAGCGTGTAGCCGTCGGCGGGCGCGCGGCTGACGGCCTCGGCCGCGATCTTTCCCGAGGCGCCGGGACGGTTCTCCACCACCATCGGCTGCCCGAGCGCGGCGCCCATACCCTCGGCCGCGATGCGCCCGGCCGAGTCGACCAGGCCCCCGGGCGGGAAGGGCGCGACCAGCTTCAGCGGTTTGACCGGAAACGTCTGCGCCTGCGCGCCGGCGCAGACCGCGAACAGCAGCACGGTCACCACGGTCTTCGATTGCATGTCCGTCTCCTCTCCTTTGAGCGCCGGAAACCTACCCGGGACGTGAACCGCTTCTCGGCGCGTCCGGTCCGGCATCGGACACACCCAGAGCGCAAAGCAGCAGATCGACCATGCCGTCGATGTTCTTCTCGACCGCGCCCTTCAGGCGCCAGGGGCGGAACGCGAACAGCACCGGCAGGAAGCTCACCATCTCCGCGCACAGCGCGGCGCTCGCGCCGCGCGGATGGCCCTGCGGCAGCGCCGCCTCGACGATCGAGCGCACCAGGTTGAAGAAGCTGTCGGCACGCGCGCGGATGGCCGCGCGCGCCGGCGCGTCCAACAGGTGCGCCTCGCGGTTGACGAGCAGTATGTGATTGCGGAAGCGGTACTGCGCCTGGACCGTCGCGCGCACCATGCGAACCAGCCGCTCGCGCGGGTCGGCGATCGCGTCGAGCGCCGCCGTGATCGCCTCCTGATAGCGGCTGGCGGCCTGGTCGCACACGAGGTAGAGGATGTCCTCCTTGGAGCGCACGTAGTTGTAGAGCGTGCCCTGCGTGATGCCGGCCCGCACGCACACGTCGCGGGTGGTGGCGGCGTGAAAGCCCTTTTCGAGAAACACCTCGACGGCCGCCTTCACGATGGCCTCGCGCCGCTCGGCCACCAGCACCTCGTCCTTGACATTGGCGTTCACGCGGCGGGAGGCGGTCTTGGCCATGCGGTGCTCCGGGAAAGCGGCGACGAAGTGAAAGCGACGCGGAAAGGTGATTGACTGACTGATCAGTCAACATTATGATCGCTCGGCACTCGCCCGGCAAGGGCGTCGATCGGGGCGTCCACCTTGGGTTTCGATCAAGGGCGTCGATGCGAAGGCGGGTCCGGAACATGACGGTGATCATCCTGGGCGCGCGCATCACGGCCGATGCGGAACGGGAGGATCGCGTCGCGCGCTCGGCCGATGCGCTGGCGGCGCTGGGGGTCCGAGGCGGGGGCGTATTCGCCGTGCTGATGCGCAACGACCGGCCGTTCGCCGAACTGCTGCTCGCGGCGCAGGGCCTCGGCGCGGGCGGAGGAAGGACGATGAGCGAGCTGGTACTGAGCGAGGTGCGTGGCGCGGCGCGCTGGCTCACCATCAACCGGCCCCGGCACCAGAACGCGGTGGTCTGGGAGCTTTTCCCGCCGCTGATGGAGGGCATACGCGCGGCTTCGAGAGACCCGGCGATCCGGGCGATCGTGATCACCGGCGCGGGCGAGCGTTTCTTCTGCGGCGGCGGCGACCTGCAGCACGACCGGGTGCGCAGCGAGCGCGGGCTCGCGCCCGAGTGGCTGACGCACCCGATCGTGCAGCTGTTCCGCGTGGTGGAGGACTGCGGCCTGCCGATCGTGGCGCGCGTCAACGGCCACGCCATGGCGCCGGGCATGAGTCTGCTGGCCATGTGCGACCTCGCCGTGGCGAGCGAGCGCGCGATGTTCGGCGTGCCCGAGGTGAAGGTCGGCCTGTTCCCGGGCCTCGGGCTCGCCTACCTTCAGCGCCTGGTGCCGCAGCGCCGCCTGGTGGAGCTGGTGCTGACCGGCGAGCCGATGAGCGCGCAGGAGGCGCTGGCGCACGGTCTGGTCAACTACGTGGTGCCCGCCGCGGAGCTCGACGCGAAGCTCCAGTGGCTGCTCGGGCGCCTGCTCGACAAGTCCCCCGAGGCGCAGCGCCGCGCCAAGCACGCGATGAAGGCGATGCGCGACATGACCCTCGCCCAGGCGTTCGCTCACGCCAATGCCAACGTGTCGCTCGCGCTGCTCACCGAGGATTTTCGCGAGGGCGTGGCCGCGTTCAGCGATGGGCGCCCGCCGCTGTGGCCGCCGCGGGGGACGCAGTCATGATCACTCGGCGTCCCGGGGACGGCCTGCGCCCGGCGCGCGGCGGGGAGGCGCCGCGATGAGCGCGGCCATCGGCGACCCCTTCCGGCTGGACGGCAAGGTGGCGCTGGTCACCGGCGCGAGCCGCGGCATCGGCCGGGCCGTCGCGCGGCGCCTGTCGGCCCAGGGCGCGAAGACCATCCTGTGCAGCCGCGACCTCGATGCTTGCGAGAGCGTGTCGGCCGAGCTGCGCGGCGCGGGCGGCGAGTCGCATGCGCTGCGCATCGACCTCGCGGATCTCGACGGGGTGGGCGAGGCGGCGCGCGCCGCGCTTTCGCTCTGGGGTCGCATCGACGTGCTGGTGGCCAATGCCGGGGGCGTCGCCCACCTGGGTCCGATGGCCGGCGTCTCGAGTGCGGCGTTCGACGCCACGTTCCAGGTCAATCTGAAGAGCTACCTGTGGCTGTGCCGGCAGGTGCTGCCCGGCATGGTCGAGCGCCGCGACGGCGCGCTGCTGTTCATCGGCTCGATCTCGGGCCTGGCCGGTGAGCGCGGGCTGGGCGTGTATGCGCTGGCGAAGGCCGCCGAGATGCAGCTCGCGCGCAACATCGCGGTGGAGTACGGCCGGCACAATGTCCGAGCCAACGCGCTCGCGCCCGGGCTGGTGCGCACCGAGATGACGCGGCCGCTGTGGTCGAACGACGACAAGCTGCGGCAGGTCGTCTCGGGCTACCCGCTCGGACGCATCGCCGAGCCCGAGGACATCGCCGGCGCCGCCGCTTTCCTCGTCTCGCCCGCGGCCGCGTTCATCACCGGCCAGACGCTGGTGGTGGACGGCGGCGGGCTCATCGGCCGCGGGACGCCGGTCTAGGAGGGCGCCGTGGAACGTGTGCAGGCTGCCGCTGCGATCCGGCCGGGAATCGGAGCGCCGATCCCCCGGGTGGCGGACCTGCGCCTGCTCACCGGCCGCGCCGCGTTCACCATCGACCGGGACGGCGCCGGCCACGCGCATGCGGCGTTCGTGCGCTCGCCGCACGCGCACGCGCGCCTGGCCGGCATCGATTCCCGCGAGGCGCTGCGCATGCCGGGGGTGATCGCGGTCTTCACGGCGGCCGACCTGGCCGGCGACGGTGCCGGATCGCTGCCTGCGGCGCCGATGCTCAGGCAGCGGGACGGCCAGCCGATGGCGGCCGCGTCCTGGCACCTGCTCGCGTCCGACCGGGTCCGCCACGTCGGCGATCCGGTTGCGATGGTCGTGGCCGACAGCGTCCCGCACGCGCAGGACGCGGCCGAGGCGGTGCGGGCCGGCTACGAACCGCTGGCGGCGGTGGTGGACGCGCGCGCCGCCGTCGCGCCCGGCGCGCCCCAGGTGTGGCACACGGCCAGCGGCAACGTCGCCGCCTGGTACGAGTGCGGCGACCGCGCCGCGGTGGACGCGGCGTTCGCGCGCGCCGCCCGCGTCGCGCGCGTGGCGGTCTTCAACCAGCGCCTGGCCGGCGTTCCGCTGGAGCCGCGCGCGGCGATCTGCGATTTCGATCCCCGCGCGCGCGCCTGGACGCTGCAGTGCACCTCGCAGCACTCGCACCTGGTGCGCAACCACATCGCCGAATCGGTGCTGCGCGTGCCCCGGGAGAAGCTGCGGGTGACCGTGGGCGACCTGGGCGGCGGGTTCGGGACCAAGGCGGCGGTGTACCCGGAGTACGCGCTGGTCGCCTGGGCCGCGGGGCGGCTCGAACGCACCGTGCGCTGGGAGGCGAGCCGCAGCGAGAGCTTCGTCTCGGACGTGCAGGGCCGGGATCTGTACACCGAAGCGGAACTGGCGCTGGACGGCGAGGGACGCTTTCTCGCCCTGCGCGTGGATTCGATCGCCAACGCCGGCGCCTACCTCAGCTGGCTCGGACCGATCATCCCGACGCTCGCGGCGAGCCGGGTGATTCCCGGCCCCTACCGGACCGCAGCCGTGCACGCCGTGGTGCGGGTGGTGCTCACCCACACCGTACCCGTGGAGGCGTACCGGGGCGCCGGGCGGCCCGAATACGCGTACCTGATGGAGCGGCTGGTGGAAGCCGCCGCGCGCAGCACCGGCATCGACGCGATCGAGCTGCGGCGGCGCAACCTCGTCGCAAGGGCGCAGATGCCGTTCAGGAATGCCCTGGGCGACGTGTACGATTCGGGCGACTTTCCGCGCGTGATGCAGGCCGCGCTCGACGCCTCGGACGGTGCGGGATTCGCCGCGCGGCGGCTCGAAGCGCGTGCGCGCGGCTGCCGGCTCGGC
>JADLDQ010000325.1 GCA_020846575.1 Burkholderiales bacterium | reverse complement strand
CCCAGGTGGATCGGCTTGCCGGTCACCACCCCGGTCGCGGTTGCGCCGACGTTCATGGAATAGGTGTCCATCATCCAGGCCATGATCTGCGGGTTGGTGTTCACGTCGGGGGCGGGAATGTCGTTCTGCGGCCCGATGATGATGCCGATCTCGCTCGTGTAGCGGCGCGTGAGGCGCTCGAGCTCCTTCTTCGACAGCTTCGCCGGATCGACCCGCACGCCGCCCTTCGCGCCGCCGTAGGGCAGGTTGACGGCGGCGTTCTTGATCGACATCCAGGCCGCGAGCGCCATCACTTCCTCCAGCGTCACGTCCTGATGGAAGCGCACGCCGCCCTTGCCCGGGCCGCGCGCCAGGTTGTGCTGCACGCGGAAGCCCTCGAAATGCGCCGTGCTGCCGTCGTCGAGTTCGATCGGCACATCGACGATGAGCGCGCGCTTGGGGTGCTTGAGCGTCTCGCCCCAGCGGGCGAGGTCGCCGAGGTAGGGAAGCACCCGGTCCACCTGCGTGAGGTAGGTCTGCCAGGGGCTGGTGGGCGTGGGCTGGATGTAGGAAAGGGTGCTCATGCGCGGCTCCAGGCGTGGCTCCAGGGGCGGCTCGTGCGCCTGCGCGCATGCGGGCGAGGTGCCAAGACACAGGGCGCTGCGCGTAACGCGCCCGTGCCGCTCGCGACCGGGCGCCTCGCCGCCGATCCCGGCAGTGGCCGGCATCCGGTCCGAACCTGCTCCGGCGGCGAGGCGCGCGGTGTCGAAAAGTCCAAGGTACCCGCAGAGGCGGCGAGGGCCCGTCTCACGTGATCATTGCACCTTCCACCCCGAGGCCTTCACCACGGCCTCCCAGCGCTTCAACTCGCGCTGCACCATCTGCGTCATCTCGGCCGGCGTGCTGCCGACGATGGCGTACCCGTCCTTGTTCATGCGCTCGAGGAAATCCGGCGCCTTCATGATGCGCGAGAACTCGGCGTAGAGCCTGTCCACGATCGGGCGGGGCGTGCCGGGCGGGGCGATGTACCCGGTCCAGATGTCCACGGTCATGTTCGGGTAGCCGAGTTCGGTGAAAGTCGGCACCTCCGGCAGCACCTCGGCGCGCTGCGCCCGGGCGATGGCGAGCGGCCGCACGCGCCCGGCGCGCACCTGCGCCATGATCGACAGCGGCGAGTTGAAGATGGCCTGGACGTGCCCGCCAAGGAAGTCCTTCATCGCTTCGCCGGCGCCCTTGTAGTGGACCGGTACGACGTCGGTCCCCGTGTTCTGGTTGAGCAGCACCGCGAGAAGGTGAGGCGTGGTGCCGGCGCCGTTGGTGGCGATGCTCACCTTGCCCGGGTTCTTCTTCACCCAGGCAACGAAATCCGCCAGACTCGCCGCCGGGACGCCGGACTGCACCGCCAGCACGTGGTTGCTGACGGTAACCTGCGTGATGTGGGTCAGCTTCAGGGGATCGTACGGCAGGTCTTTGTAGAGGTGAGGGTTGATCACCAGCATGTTGATGGTGGTGAGGCCCAGGGTATAGCCGTCCGGCGGCGACTTGGCGAGCGCCTCGTTGCCGATGATGCCGCCCGCGCCGCCCTTGTGGTCGAGCACCAGCGGCTGTCCGGTGGAGGCCTGGAATTTCTCGCCCATCAGGCGCACGGTGACGTCCAGGGCGCTTCCCGGCGCGAACGGGATGATCACGCGGATGGGCTTGGCGGGATAGGCCCCCTGGCCGAGCGCAGGAAGCGGGGCGGCACAGGCGACGGCGGCAATCAGCGCAACTCCCGGACGGCTCAAGGGCATGACGCTCTCCTGCGGATGGGCCTGCCCGAACGGTAGCAGGCCGCCTCGGGTTACCGCAAGTGGCCGGCGGCTGCGCGATCCGGCGGCGGGGGACCGGCTCCAATCGGGCAGCAGGGCGCGCTCGCGGGAGGCCGGGCGCAACGCACCATAGCTACAATCTCGTCTTCCTTCCACGAGGGAGCACACGACCATGACACGGGATGAGTACGTGAACCGGCTCAAGCAGCAGCTCGACCAGTGGAACGCCGAGGCCGCGAAGTGGGAGGACAAGCTCGAGCAGACGCGGGCCGGCATGAGCCAGGAGTACGAGAAGCAGATCGCCTCGCTGCACGGCCGTCGCGACGAGGTCCTCCACCAGATGCGCCTCGTGCAGACGGCTTCCCTGGACGCCTGGCAGGACCTGATGCGCGGCGCCGACCAGGCCTGGAGGAACATGCAGGAAGCCTTCGAGCAGGCGCGATCGCACTTCGAGAACAAGTAGGCGTCGAGAACACGCTGGCGTGCACCCGCAGCGCGGCGCCTCACCCCGGGGCCGGTTGCGCCGGCGGCGGTGCGCCGCGCCGGCGAGCCATTTCCTCGCCCATCGCGCGCAGGACCTGCGGCGTGCAGGCCGACTGCGCGGGCGCAAAGGCGCTGCGCTCCTCCTCGGCGATGTGGCGCCGGTAGAGCGCGGCGAACGCCTGCCACTCGCTGCGCAGCGCGGCCGGCGGGACGGTCCCCGCCTCCACCTGGAGGAGCGCGGTTCGCACGACCTGCCAGCGCCGGGCCATCTCCTCGTGCTCGGCGTGCAGCCGCGCGGCGAGCGCCGTCTCGCCCTGGGACCTCAGCACCGGCAGTACGTGGCGCTCCTCGTCCTCGTGGTGCGCCGGGCCGGCGAGGTCGAAGTAGCGCATCACGTCGCCGGCCGCCTGCTTCGCGGCCGGGTCGGCGCCGGCGTCCTCCAGGTGGGCGTCGAGCCGCAACAGCAGCCGCAGCATTCGCTCGACGCGCCCGTGGCAGGCCAGCAGCATCGCGAAGGGTTCGTCGAAGCCGGCGGTCGGACCCGGGTTCAGCGGGATGGTCGATGGCACGTCCGGTCCTTCAAGGCAAGAGCAGGCGCAGCGCGCCCAGCGGATCGTGCAGCAGCGCCACCGATGCCATCCAGCCATAACAGGCGAGCGCCGAGGCATAGGCGAGCGCCCGGCCGCGCCGCGTGCGCAGGCGTTTCAGCGCCAGGGAGCCGAGCACGATGTAGACAACCAGCAGCACCAGCTTCACCCCGAGCCAGGCATCGCGCACCGGCTGCAGCGACAGCTGCATCCACAAGCCGGCGCCGGCCGCGAGCAGCAGCGTGTCGATCGCCACGCTGGCCATGCGCACCGGGCGCACCATGGCCCAGAGGCGACCGGCGAGCACCGCCGCCCCGCGCGCCGCAAACAAAGTGATGCTCGCCACCACCAGGGAAACGTGGGTGAACTTGAGCGTCGGATACAGTTCGATGGGGATCACGGAGGCTGCTGGCGCCTCGCCCGGCGCGCCGGGCGGCGCATCGAACGGCACGTGGATCGATGCGGGTACAGGGATCCCCGGGACAGGGATCCAGGCGCGACGATCGAACGATACCATCGAGTACCCGAGGCATGCAGCGTCCGATCGCACGGAACCATCGAGCACCCGAGGCATGCGGTGTCCACACATGCAGGCCCGCGCAGGCGGACCCGCAAGAGGGAGATCCAGCGCGGCAGGCAGGACGCTTCGGGCTGCGCCGCAGCGCAGCCCGGGCCGTGGCGCCCGGTGTTCCGCAGGCGCCGCGACCCGCCTAGAACCCCCGCGCCTCCAAGCCGGTCCCGGGAGTGCAGGAGGCGCACCTCGCCCGGGCGCCCGCCTGGGCGGGCGCGCTCGCCCTGCACCGCACCCGCCGCCGCATCGCCCGGGGCCCGGGGCAATCCCGGCGGGCGGGCCGCACCGCGGCGAATCAAGCGCGCGCAGTTGGCGTATCCTTAGCCGGTTAAGGACTGCCCCGACGACACCGTGGAAACCGCACCCGCTGCCGAAGCACCGCCGCAGGCGCTGATCGAGCTTCGCGAGATGAAGAACCTCGTGGCGGCGTTGCGCACCGAGCTCGAGGCCGCGCAGGACGCGCGCGCAGCCGCGGTGGTGAGAGCCACCTCCGAGGCAAACGCGCAGAACGCGCAATTGCGCGCCACCGCGATGGCCCTGCGCGAGGAGCTGGAGGCCACCCGGGGCGACACTCAACGCGCGGTGACCCGGGCCCTGGCCGATGCCGGCGCCGAGATCGCGCAGCTCAAGGACACGGTCGTCGCGCTGCGCGGCGAGCTGGAGACCGAGCGAGCCCGCCGCGAGGACCTCGGGCGCAGCGCGCGCCTGGAGACCCAGGACGAGATCGTGCAGCTGCGCGCCGCCGCGGCGGCGCTGCGCGAGCGGCTCGAACTGGAACGGGCCGAACGCGACAGCGCCGTGCAGGCGGCGGTTTCCTACGCCCAGGACGAGCTCGCGCAGCTGCGTTCGACGCTCACTGCGCTGCGCGAGTCGCTGGAGCACGCACACGCCACCCGCGAGAACTCGCTCGCCGCGGCGCGCGCGCAAGACCGCGGCGAGATCGCCCAGCTCCAGGCGACGATCCGCGAGCTGCGCGAGCGGCTGCAGCCCGCCCTGTCGCAGGAGGCGTGCGGATGAGCGCCGAGAATCCCGCCGGCCCGCCGGACAACGTGCGCCCGCTGCCGGCCCGCGCGAAGCGCGCCGCACCGGGCGCGCCGCCGCCGGTGCGGCGCAGCCACCAGCGGCTGCGACTGGTCGAACTGCTGCTGGCGGT
>JADLDQ010000511.1 GCA_020846575.1 Burkholderiales bacterium | reverse complement strand
GTACGAGCATATCGAACCTTACGGATGTCTCGACTGAATCTTTCGTTGTAACTGTTACTTCTGTGCATACAGTCTCCAATAGTATTTAGCCTTCCGGATATCCCGATCCTGAGTCCCCTTGTGACCTCCCAGAATCAACAAAATCGTCTCCATATTCTCCATCCCAAAATACACCCGCCATCCGGGACCTCGATCGATCTTTAACTCAAACACACCGTCTTTCAGACAGCGAACATTCCGCCTTCCTCCGCCTTCCAAAAAACGATCAATCGAAGCATCGCCGATCGCTCTGACATTCTCGGAAAATCCACCGATCCACTCTTCAAACGGTTCCCGCCCACTCGAGAGTCGCAGCACCCGCACAGTTTTCAAGACTCACACTCCCCTTAATATAATATAAAAGTATTAAATCAACAAGATGCAAATACTCACGCCCTGAGGCAATTCCCCTGCCGACGCGGGGGCGGTTCTACGGATGCTCAGGATGCGTTGGGTCCGAGATCCGGACTCTCGGTCTGATTTTCGGATCCAGGGGGCGTGCGGGTACCGCATCACCGGAATCGCTCAGTGAGGACCGCCGTTTGGGTGGGGACATTGCTGAACTATTAAAAAAATCAACCTATTTTCAAATAGTTACAAACAAAACAGTTATTTTATCTCACTTAACCCTTCAAAAACACCCGACATATTGACTCGGAATTAAAAAAAGCCGATAATAGATAAAACCAGTCGGCTAATACAAGTGGGGACTTGTGCTGATTGGGTTTGGGGGGAAGATGTCAGTTACTCGTTTTTGGCTAGGCCACGGTTCCGGTGTCGTTCGGGCGACTGCGTCAGTTTGCATGTTTCTGCTCTTCGGAGGAGTTCGAACCTACGCAGCTCCCTGGAATCCGGTCTGGACAAATGAATGCGGTTCAGAATTAAGTACTTGTAAGAACCAAAACGCATGCACGTCTATGGAGGCATGTCAGACCGACGCTAACTTTATTAGTTGTGTAAAAAAAAGGTGTAAAGCTGCCGCTCAATCACCCTGGGCTACCGCGGAAGCGGCAGAAGACGCTGCTGCGATGCACGCTGGGAGCAAGACCGGAATTAAAAAGGTAGACGAAGCGGCCGCCACCGAGATTTCCCCCACCCAGACTCCCCCAGCAGCTGTCACCCCGCCTCACCTCCCCCTTCCCCCAGCCAAAACAGCGAAGAGCGACCCTGTTAAATACACTCCCCCCGTGATGCCCGCTTACGTGCCTCCGGCTTACTCGTCCCAGCCGGGCGCAGCCGCAGGAGCGCCCGCACCTGGCGTAGACCCCGAGGCATACAAAAACGCCAGGATGGTCGCCACATCCAAGTGCTCAAAAATGGGCGCAGCGGCAGGCCAAGAAACCGAAGACTGCATCCAATTCGAACTCTCCAAGCAAGGCATGGGGCCAGCAGGTGCAGCAGGCGCCGGGTATCAGCCCCAGGATCGTGCCCAACACTGGGCTGAGAGCGCCGAACCCAAGCGCATCCGCAACGAAGAGTACGACGAAAATTCAAAACTCAAAAACAACGACGAAAAATGCCGCGTTTCGGGCACGGTGGGCGAAGCCAGTTGCGAAGCCACCGAAAACGTCCAGGCCGGCATGATGGTCGTCAGCCAAGTGACCGACACCGCGGGCCAGGCCGTCGTGCAGGGCGTGGGTCAGGGCGCGCAGATGAAGGCCATGCAAGAAGGATCTTTTTCGGGAGCGTACGAGGCCACGGCCACGACACTCGACGCGGCTTCCACGCAACAGTACGTCTCCGGCGCGGTGAGCACGGTCGCTACCGCAGCCATGCTCCAGCGCACGCTGGCCCACAAAAAAAGCAAAAACAAATTTGTTGAAGCCGCTCAAAAAG
>JADLDQ010000324.1 GCA_020846575.1 Burkholderiales bacterium | reverse complement strand
GCGCTCGTGCGCCGCGTGGAAACGCTCGATCGCCTGTGCGAGCTGCTCGGGGCCCACGCGACCCGGCGGAAACTCGACCTTGACGACGTGATCCTGCCCGAAATAGCGCATGTCGGCCAAGCGCTGCACCGAGAGGCGCCCGGGACCGATCCCTTCGGCGGCGAACTCGCTCGCCGCGTCGCGCTCGCAGGACTCGAATGCCGCACCGATCTCCGCGGCGCCCTGCTCATCCAGAGCGGCGACGCGCGTCACCACGTAGTCGCGCCGCAGGTCGGTCATCAGCATGCCCCATGCGGAGAACACCGCCGGGTTCACCGGGATCACGACTCTGCGCATGCCGAGCTCGGCCGCGAGCGCTGCCGCGTGCATGGGTCCGCCGCCGCCGAAAGCCACCAGCGTGAAATCGCGCGGGTCGTAACCCTTGTTCACCGAAACGAGCTTCAGGGCGTTCACCATGTTCGCGTCGGCCACGCGGATGATGCCGCGCGCCGCTTCCCGCATGCCGATCCCGAGCCGCGCGCACAGGGGCGCGAACGCGCGCTCCACGGCCCCCATGTCGGGGACGATTTCACCGCCGAGAAAATACTCGAGGTCGATGCGCCGCGTCGCGAGGTGCGCGTCGGTGGTGGTCGGCTCGGTCCCGCCGCGGCCGTAGGCCGCGGGACCCGGCACGGCGCCCGCGCTCGCCGGCCCGACGTGCAGGGCGCCGCCCTCGTCGACCCAGGCGATCGAGCCGCCGCCGTTGCCTATCTCGACGATCTCGACGACCGGGGTCCTCACCGGATAGCCGGCGCTCGCGCGCGTGCACTCGATGCGGTAATCGGTGGTGAGGGCGACGCGCCCGCCGTCGATCAGAGAGCACTTCGCGGTAGTGCCGCCGATGTCCAGGGCGATGAGGTTCCTCTCGCCGATGATCTCCCCCAGCACCGCGGCGCCCAGCACGCCGCTCGCAGGCCCCGATTCGACCATCGCGATGGGGTTGGCCCGCGCCGCACGTGGGGTGGCAATGCCGCCATTGGACTGCATCACGAACAGGTTTCCGGCAAATCCACGCGCGCGAAGCGAGCGCTCCAGCGAATCCAGGTAGCGGTTCACCGTCGGGTGCACGTAGCCCGCCAGCACCGCGGTGCTGGTGCGCTCGTACTCGCGCCATTCGCGCGAGACCCGGTGCGACGCAAGCGCCGACACCCCGGGCCAGAGTCGCGCCAGCTCGCCGAGCACCGCGATCTCGTTGGCCGGGTTGGCGTAGGAATGCAGGAAAGCGACCACCACCGCCTCGACGCCTTCGCGCCTGAATTCCTCGACAAGCGGCGCCAGCTCCTCGAGCGCGGCCGGCGTCTCGATGCGTCCCCTGTGATCGGTGCGCTCGGTGAGCTCGCGGCGCAGGTGCCGCGGCACGAACGGGGGCGGTTTGGAAAAGTGGAAATTGAAGATGTCCGGGCGGTTGCCGCGGGCGATCTCCAGGACGTCACGGAACCCCCGGGTGGCGATGAGCGCGGTTCTTGCGCCCTTGCGCTCGGTGAGCGCGTTGATGACGACGGTGGCGACGTGAGCAAAGAACGCGATCGAGCGCGGGTCGATGCGGGCTGCGCCCAGCGCGTTCATCACGCCCCGCTCGAAGTCCGGCGGCGTGGTGTCGCACTTGTGCGCGCGCACCGGGCCCGCGGCGCCGCTCGCGGCGTCGACCTCGCACCAGACCAGGTCGGTGAAAGTGCCGCCCACGTCGGAGGCGACGCGCATCAGGCGCCTGCGCGCGCGGCCGGACCCCGGCGCGCCGCGCTTTCAAGCCGCGGGGGTGAACCGGCTGTGCCTGCCAGGGCGGACATCGAGGGCTCGAGCGGTTGCCGGGCGCAAACGAAAGGGGTGTGGAGACGGGCGTGAGCGGGCAATCATAACGGAGCCGCGAGGGCGGCGCCGGGGGAGGTCGCCGCGGGCAATGTCCGGACGCCGGGAGCGACCGCTTTCCCGGCAATACCCGCAATCCCGCCATACCCGCGGGCGTGACGTTGCGCACGTCGCCCCCGGCGTGACTCCCCTCGTGCGCCGGACGCCAGGAATAAACAACCCGAGAGCGCGCGCTACGACAGGCGAAGCCGCGCTGCTTCCAAGCCCGGTGCGGCGAGCGGGTGCAGGAAGGCTGGAACGAATTGCAGCGCCCGAGGCGAGCGCGCGACTGACTTGCGTCAGTCGAACAGGCCTGACAGATCGACTGCGTAGGCGGAGCGCTGCAACGCGCCGGGCGCTCCGAAAAACTCGGTCCGCTTCGATTGCGGATAAGCGATCCATGCCTCGACTGCGCCCGAGGCGAGGCAGGCGCCGATCTTCTCGCGCGCGTGGCGTTGCTCAGCTTGCCCCCTTCAACGCAACACCCGTTCTTGCGCCGGCCGGCAGAGCCCCGGGGTTCGAGATGCAGGTCTGCGACGGGCGAGCAGGCCACGCCGCGGCGGGACTGACTTGCCCGCCGGCACGCGCGCCTGAAGGTGGCACTCGAGCAGCGGGATGCGCCAGGGCTGCGGCGGCGTGACCAGGCCGAACGCCGGCGTGTACCCCGCCGCAGCCGAGCGTCCTGACCAGGCCGCGGGATGATGCGAACCATGTTCCCGGCGCACTGCCGCCATTGATCCAGGTCAAG
>JADLDQ010000323.1 GCA_020846575.1 Burkholderiales bacterium | reverse complement strand
CTGCGGTTCTTCCGCCGGCCGACCGAGGACCGCAAGGCCGCATAGGAGACGCTGGCGATGCGAGGGGCATGTCCCCTCGCGTGCCCCTGACAGTGGGAGCCCGGCGGTGAAGCCGCCGGGCGCATGGAGCTGAAGTGCCGGAAGCGCGAGGGGACCGATCCCCTCGCGCTCCACCTGACCATGAGCGCCCGGTTGCGCCGGAGGGCTCGAGGACGACGCGATGGAACGTTCCTTCGGATCCGAGATCGACCTGCTCAAGCTGCGCTCGGGCGAGACCTTCCGCGGCGAGGGTATCCTCGCGGTCACCAAGGCGCTGCTGCAGGCGGGCGTGTCCTACGTCGGGGGCTACCAGGGCGCGCCGGTCTCGAACCTGCTCGATGTCATGGTCCAGGCGCGCGACTACATGGAGGAGCTCGGCGTGCACGTCGAGGCCTGCACCAACGAGGCCTCGGCCGCGGCGATGCTGGGCGCCTCGATCAATTACCCGGCGCGCGGCGCGGTCACCTGGAAGTCGATCGTCGGCACCAACGTCGCCTCCGACGCGCTGTCCTACCTCTCGACCGCGGGGGTCACCGGCGGCGCGCTCATCGTGGTCGGCGAGGATTACGGCGAGGGCGCGAGCGTCGCGCTGGAGCGCACCCACGCGGTCGCCCTCAAGTCATCGCTGTGGATGCTCGATCCGCGGCCGGCGCTGCCGGCGATCGTGCGCACGGTGGAAAAGGCCTTCGAGCTGTCCGAGGCGTCCAGCACCCCGGTGATGATGGAGTTGCGCATCCGCGCCTGCCACCTGCACGGCAGTTTCACCGCCAGCGACAACCGCGCCCCGGCCGTCTCGATGCGCAAGCCGATGGACGGCCCGTCGGCATTCGAGTACGACCGGCTGGCGCACCCTCCGGCGACCTTCAAGCAGGAAAAGCACAAGGCTGCGGTGCGGCTGCCGGCCGCGCGCGAATTCATCCGTCGCGAGCGCCTGAACGAGGTCTTCGACGGCCCGGAGAAGGACGTCGGCATCGTGGTGCAGGGAGGGCTCTACAACAACCTCGTGCGCGCGCTGTCGCTGCTCGGCCTCGCGGACGGGGGCGGCGACACCCGGGTCCCGATCCTCGCGCTGAACGTCGTGTACCCGCTGGTGCCGGAGGAGATCTCGAGTTTCTGCGCGGGCAAGCGCGCGGTGCTGGTGGTGGAGGAGGGCAATCCCGAATTCATCGAGCAGGACATCGCCACGCAGCTGCGGCGCGCGGACCTCCAGACCCGGCTGCACGGCAAGGACCTGCTTGCCGAGGCCGGCGAATACAGCGCGGAGGTGATGGTCCGGGGCCTCGTGAAGTTCCTGCAGGCGCACGCATCGCGGCTGGACATCTCGGCGGGCACGCGCTGGATGCAGGGGCTGCAGGAGGTGCGCGAGCGCGCCGCCGCGCTGCTGGGGGTGACGCTGCCCGCGCGGCCGCCCGCTTTCTGCGTCGGCTGCCCGGAGCGGCCGGTGTTCGCCGCCATCAAGCTCGCCTCGCGCGAGACGGGGCTGCCGCACATCTCGACCGACATCGGCTGCCATTCATTCGCGACCTTCGAGCCCTTCTCCTTCGGCAACACCATTCTCGGCTACGGCATGAGCCTGGCGAGCTCCGCGGGCGTGGGGCCGATGATGGCCCGCCGGCCGATGGCCGTCATGGGCGACGGCGGTTTCTGGCACAACGGCCTGCTCTCGGGCGTCGCCTCCAACCTGCTCAACGGCGGCGACGCGGTGCTGGTGATCATGAAGAACGGCTACACCTCGGCGACCGGCACCCAGGAGCTGATCTCCTCGCCGCCCGAGGACGCGCGCCGCGTCGCGGCGGGCACGAGTGCCGTTCATGCCGACCGTACCATCGAGAGCACGCTGCGGGGTCTGGGCGTGCGCTGGCTGCGCACCGTGCATTCCTACCGCGTGTCGGAGATGGCGCGCACGCTGAAGGAAGCTTTCACCACGCGCGCGCCCGGCCTCAAGGTGGTGGTCGCCGAGGGCGAGTGCCAGCTCGAGCGCCAGCGCCGGCTGCGCCCGATGGTGGCCAGGCTGCTCGGCGCGGGGCAGCGGGTGGTGCGCACCCGCTACGGCGTGGACGAGGACGTGTGCACGGGCGACCACTCCTGCATCCGGCTCTCGGGTTGCCCTTCGCTCACGGTGAAGAAGTCCGCGGACCCGCTGAAGCTCGACCCGGTGGCGCACGTCAACAACGACTGCGTGGGCTGCGGGCTGTGCGGCGAGGTGGCGCATGCCGCGGTCCTGTGTCCGTCGTTCTTCCGCGCGGAGATCGTGCAGAATCCCGGCCCCTGGGACCGGTTTCTCCACGCCCTGCGGCGCACCGTGATCGGCTGGCTGCAGCCGGCCTGAGCGCATGCGCAGCCCGGGGTCTCCCGGGGCCTACGGCCGCTGCCGCGACGCCGCCGGCTCGAAGCGCCGCTGCGGCCTGGAGGCCGCGGCGAACCGCGGGTGCACCTTCGGCAGGGCCGCCTCGATGTCCCGGATGCGGTTCGGCCCGGAGGGATGCGTGGACAGGAACTGCGGAGGGCCGTCGCCGCCCGCGGCGGACATCTTGCGCCACAGGCTCACACCGGCGCGCGGGTCGTAGCCCGAGCGTGCGGCGAGCACCAGGCCGACGCGGTCCGCCTCGATCTCGTCGTCGCGACCGTACTTGAGCGAAAGCAGCTGCGCCCCCAGGTCGGCCAGCATGCGGCCGCCGCCGCCCAGGCCGAGGAGTGCCGCGCCCAGCTCGATCACGCCCCGGGTCGCCAGGTTTTTTCCCATCTGCTCGCGCGCGTGCTCCTGGAGCGCGTGCGCGATCTCG
>JADLDQ010000322.1 GCA_020846575.1 Burkholderiales bacterium | reverse complement strand
TGCCCTCAGCGCCTTGTGCCCGCCAGCAAGACGGCGGCGCCGGCCAGCCCGAACGCGGCGGCGGCGACATAGGCTGCGCCATAGCTCGTCGCCGCGGCGAGCGCCGCGAAAGCGATCGGGCCGAGGAGGAGCCCGGCCGTGCCGACCACCATCATCGCGCCGGTTACCTGGCCGAGGGCGTCCAGGGGCACCAGCCGCGCGCTCTCGCCGACGAGCACGCCCTGCCAGCCGGCGGCGGTGGCGCCGAACAGGAAGCACAGCGCCGCGAGCAGCGGCGGCGGTATCGAAGCGGCCCACAGGCCGAGCGCGCTGCTGCAGGCGCTTGCGCCCAGGCCCATCGTCACCAGCGCGGTGACTGCCGGGAAACCGCGGCTGCACAGGGCGCCCCAGACCAGCCGGCCGATCAGCCCGCCGGCCTGCACGGCAGCGAGCATCATGCCCGCGAGCGCCAGCGAGAAGCCCGCCTCCTTCACGAGGAAGGTGACCACGAAAACCTGCCCGTAGATCTGCAGGGTGATGTAGGCGATGACGACGAACGCAAGGCGCAGCAGCCGGACATCGTTCGCGATCAGCGAGAGCGCGGGCCGGAAGCTGGACGCATGCACTGCGGCACGGGCCGCATGGCGCGGCTCATACCGCCGCCGCGGCCGCTCCAGCGCCAGCGCGAGCAGCAGCACCAGGGGAAGCAGGGTGAACCAGGCGCCGCGCCAGCCGATCAGGGGCAGGAGCGCCGGGAACACGAACCCGCCGAGGACTCCGCCGATCTGACCCCCTGTCTGCTTGAGCGAGAAGATGAAGGTGCGCTGCCGCGGCGGCGTGATGCGGGCGAGCAGCGTGGCAGTGGCCGGTGTCTCGGCGCCCATGCCGAACCCCAGCAGCATCGCCGCGAGCGCGAGCAGCAGCACCGGCCCCGAGACGCCGGCGAGGATGGCGAGCGCGCAGATCGCGAGGCACGCCTGGCACACCCGCAGCGCGCCCAAGCGCGCGCCCAGCCGGCCGGCGAGCGCGGAACTCGCGATCGAGGCGCCCCAGGTCAGCGCGGTGTAGACGCCCAGCAGTCCCGCGTCCACCCCGAGGTGTTCCGCGATGGCCGGCGCCATCACCGGCACCGCGGTCATGCAGAACGAAACCAGTGCCATCACGAGGTTGAGCCACAGCGCGAGGAAGAACGCCTCGCGCGTGCTCGCCTGCATGGCGGGTTCACTCACCGCGCCCGCCTTGCCGTCGCACCCGCCTTGCCGCCGCGCACTGCCACGGTCGTCCCCGGAGCATCCCGGTTTCTCATGCCGCGTCGATCAGGCGCAGCGGGTCGAAGCCGGTCATCTCGTCCGGGTAGCCGCGCGGGTTGCAGACGATGCGGGTGCCCCGCACCCGGTAGTCGAACGCGGTGTGGGTGTGGCCGTGGATCCAGAGCGCCGCGCGGCCCATCATTTCGTCCAGCGGTACGATGAAGCCCGGGTTGGCAGGGTGGCCGATGTACGCGGGCGCGAGCGAACCGACGTGGGGTGCGAAGTGGGTGATCACGACCGTGGGCAGGCCGCCCGGCTGGTCCAGGCGCGCCGCGAGCCACGAGCGCTGCGCGGCGCACATCGCGATCGCGTCCTCGGGCGCCAGGGCGCGCTCCCCGAAGCGGATCAGCAGGTGGTCGGGATTGCGCCGCCGCGCGTGCTCGATCGCCTTCGGGCGCGCCTGAGGGGATGCGAGCGAATAATCGGTCCACAGCGTGCAGCCGAGGAAGCGCACCCCGCCGATCACCGCCTCGCCGGGGTCGAGCAGGCGGATGCCGGTAGCGTGCGCGGCCGCGTGCAGCTCAGCGCGTACCGCGTGGTACTCGCCCTCGTAGTACTCGTGGTTGCCCGGCACGTACAGGACCGGCACGGAGAAATTCGCGCGCGCCCACGCGATGCCGGCGGCGCCGTTGTGGATGTCGCCCGCGAGTACGATCAGGTCCGCCCCGGTCCGCGGCGGCGCGAAGGGCTTGACTTCGAGGTGCAGGTCCGAGTAGACGAGCAGGCGCATCGTGCGTCGCGTTCGCCCCGGGCAGGTCTGGAGTGCGGCGCCTGCCCGGGGCGCCGGGCTCAGCGGCGCCCGCGCCGGTTCGCCGCGATCCGCATGCGCAGCGCGTTCAGCCGGATGAACCCCGCCGCGTCGGCCTGGTCGTAGGCGCCGGCGTCGTCCTCGAAGGTCGAGATGCGCGCATCGAACAGGGAATCGGTCTTCGAGCTGCGCCCGGTCACGAGCACCGTGCCCTTGTAGAGCTTCAGGCGCACCGCGCCGTTGACCGGTTTCTGCGACTCGTCGATCAGCGTCTGCAGCAGGGCGCGCTCCGGGCTGAACCAGTAGCCGTTGTAGATGAGGCGCGCATAGCGCGGCATGAGGTCGTCCTTCACCGCCAGGACCTCGCGGTCCAGCGTGATTGACTCCATCGCGCGGTGCGCCTTGAGCATGATGGCGCCCCCGGGCGTCTCGTAGCAGCCGCGCGACTTCATGCCGACGTAGCGGTTCTCCACCAGGTCCAGGCGCCCGATGCCGTGGCGGCCGCCCAGGCGGTTCAGTTCCGCCAGCACGCGCGCCGGGGACAGCCGCCGCCCGTTGACCGCGACGATGTCGCCCGCCTGGTAGCCGAGTTCCACGTACTCGGGCCGGTTCGGCGCCTTCTGGGGCGAGACCGTGATGCGCCACATCGATTCCTCGGGCTCGTAGGAGGGGTCTTCCAGCACGCCGCCCTCGTAGGAGATGTGCAGCAGGTTCGCGTCCATCGAGTAGGGCGCACCGCCCTTGTTGCGGTACTCCACG
>JADLDQ010000321.1 GCA_020846575.1 Burkholderiales bacterium | reverse complement strand
TTCCGCGAATCCTTCCCCGCCCTGGCCAGCCAGCACAAGCTGGCGCTGGTGCCCTTCATGCTGGAGGGCATCGCCGCCCGCCGCGAGTTGTTCCAGGACGACCAGATACACCCCACCGCGGCCGCGCAAGCGGCGATACTGGAGAACATCTGGAAGGGGCTGCGGCCGATGCTGGGCAAGTGAGCGGCGGGCCCGCGCCCTGTCCGGAGCGCGCGGCCGGGGCCATGCGCAACCCGGCCGCGAGCAGGCGCCAGGCGGGGGAACCGGGGCGCCAGCCGAAGTCGTGGCCTTGAAACAGGCGGCGCGCGCTTCGAGCGCAGCCGGTCCCGCCCTTGCAGCCGATCCCCTGTCCCGATTCGATCTCTGCGGCCACCGTACTTGTTCGTTCGAATCCCACCGGGCGCGCAGCCGCAGCCTGGGCAGGAGCCACCTGCCGACCCTATTTCAGAGCACTTCCCAGCCGGCAACGCTTGCAATGTGTAGTGCGCGGGGCGGGCTCTTGGTGCCGGGGCGAGCGCTGTACAATCTTCATGCCGGAGGCACGTCCCATTTCGGAGACCGACCATGGCAATAAACTATCGAGAGCACATCGTTCGCGACCCTGCTATCTGCGGGGGGGAGCTTATCGTCAAGGGAACTCGAGTCACGGTCCGAACCGTACTGGCAAGCCTCGCCGAAGGGATGGACGTCTCAGAGATCGTGAGAGACTTTCCGACGCTTGACGAGGAAGCGGTGCGGGCTGTCATAGCGTTCGCGGCGGCTTCTGCAGAAGAAGACTTACCTGTGCCCGCGACGCCGTCGCTGGCATGAAGGTCAAGATCGACGAGAACATTCCCGCGCGACTTGCGGCTGAACTGGTGGGCCTGGGGCACGACGTCGATACCGTTGCATCCGAGGGACTGAAAGGCAAGCCTGACGGCGACGTTTGGAGCGCCGCGCAGGGCGAGCGGCGACTGCCGATCACGCAGGATTTGGATTTCTCGGATGTGCGCCGATTCAAGCCGGGGACGAACGCCGGGCTGCTGCTGGTGCGATTGCGGGAACCGGGCGCAAACGCCCTCTTCAATCGAATAGGCGCGATCGCCAGGGACGAAGGACTTGACTCGTTCGAGGGTTGCTTTGCCGTCCTGACAGACCGGAAACTGCGTGTCAGGCGTCCGTGATGCGGACAGTTTCACGCCATTTCCCGATCTGCACGTCGCTGACGCGTCCGTCTCCGTCGAGGGTCGTTCGATAAAGCCAAGGGTGCCCAGATTCATCCCAGCGGGCGCGCGATCGATACTTGTGCCGGGCTCGGGAGATGAGCAAAGAAGGTGCTACTGGCGTAAGACGTAGTGTGGTCGCAGTCGCGCTGGCGTGACCGCACCCGCGCTCCACTCAGCGGTCGCTCAGGTCCGGCCGATGCAGTGTGTATAATGGTGAACATCGTACACACTGGGAAGGCGTAATGCGCACCAACATCGTGATCGACGACAAGCTGATGGCTGAGGCGATGCGTGCCGGCCGGTTCAAGACCAAGCGCGAGGCGGTGGAAGCAGGACTGCGTCGCTTGGTCGCCGCCAACCGCTATCAGCGCATGATCGAGCTGTTCGGCCGGGTCGAATGGGAAGGGGACCTCGAACTCCTGCGCCGGGACCGGCCGCGGCGGCGTGCGGCGGCGACGTGATCATCGTCGACTCGAGCGTCTGGATCGATTACTTTGCCGGACGCGAGTTGCCGCAGGTCACGCGGCTGCGGGAGTTGCTGGCCGCCGAGGCGGATCTGGGCGTGCTCGATCTGGTCGTGATGGAGGTACTTCAGGGCTGCCGGACCGACACGTCGCTCGAGAAACTGAGAAAGGCGCTGGACGCATTTGCGCATTTCGAATGCGGCGGCTACGAGCGCGCCGTGCGGGCCGCGCGCAACTACCGCTCCCTGAGGCAGGCCGGGGTGACGCCGCGAAGGGCAGTCGACGTGCTCATCGCCACATTCTGCCTCGACGAGAACATGGTGCTTTTGCACAACGACCGTGATTTCGACCCGATGGAGAAGCATCTCGGGTTGCGCGTATTGAGGCAGGCTTCGCTGTAGAAAGGCAACAGGGACTGGAATGCCAGCCACTGCGGTCCCTGCTTTTCTATTACCCTCAGGTCCGGCTCGATCGAACTCTCCGCCCCGGGCCGCCGCAGATCGAATTTCTATAATCGGGGGCGGACGTCCCCTTCCGACTGCCCTCGCCACCGCTATTCGGCAGGACGACTTCGTGCCACAGGCGCCCAGTTTCATCCCCCCTGGCGCGCCGGGTGGGATGAATCTGGGCACCATTGGCGCGAGGTTGTGCCGGTCTGACCGGAACGATCGGCCGGTCTGTGCGCACGAGACGATCCCGGTTCCCTACCCGGGCCGTTCGGTGCAGTCGATTCGGCATTACACAGCGGCGTAACGCCGCACATCCACCTCGACGCCCGCGCGGGCGGCATCCTCGGCCTGCGCAAGCAACGCGCGCGGCGGCTGCGCGGCACCTGGCTCGACCCGTTCGACCACACCGAGGAGCGCAAGCTCGAACGCCAGCTGGCGCGCGACTACGAAGCGATAATCGCCGAGCTGCTGCGCGACCTGAGCGCCGACCGCCGGCCGCTGGCGGTGGCGATCGCCGGTGTTCCCGAACGCATCCGCGGCTACGGCCACGTCAAACTGGCCAACGTGGCCACGGCAAACGCACGCCAGAGCGAGTTGCTCGCGCGCTGGCGCGGCGTCGAAGTGCGCATGCTGCGGCGCGACGATGCCGGGCACGACAGCGCGACGGCGTCGTGAACACGCCCGGTCGCGCGGCCGCCCTCGTCGAAGGATGGGCATCCGATCGCCAAACGCTTCCAGTCGCGCGTGAGGGGAAATGCGCGGCAGCGATCGAGGCCGCAGACTGAGCCACCGCGCCTTCACGCGCGCTCGCGCAGCCGCATACGCAACCCCCCCCGGCACCATCGTGAACGACATGCGCTCCTCGACTTCGCCGCCGCAGGGCGCGTGGAGCGAAACGATGTCGAAGCGCGAGAGCAGCATCGCGGTGGCCATCTTCATTTCGAGCAACGCAAGGCAGCGCCCCGGGCACACGCGCGGCCCAGCGCCGAACGGCATCGATACGCGCTTGGCAGCGCTCGCTGACGAGCCGATGTACCCAAGAGCTTTCAATATCTGCTCCGGTGTGCACGGCTGTGCCGGGACGCGCGTGCTGCAGGGCTCTAGCGCGTCGTTGATCGCGCTTGTCAACACGGCCGGTGCAAGCGCTACCCGCCCGCCGGCTTCAGGCCTTCGCGAGCGGGTCCATCCATTTGAGTCCGGGAAACCGCGCGAAGTCGCGGTCCGTCGTGCACAGCGTGGCGCCATGCTCGAGCGCGATGGCGGCGACAACGGCATCCATGACGAGCGGCCCGGCGGTCTGGCCCTCCTGCATGAGCCTGCGCAGAATCTCCCAGTGGCGTTCGCCCGGTTCGAGGACGCCCGCGTTGGGCTGGGCGAGCCAGGCGGAAACCACCGCGCCGGCCTCGGACGCGGAGAGCGGGCGCTCGAACACGCGGGGATTCGTGGCGATTCTCAGGAACGCCCATAACGTCAGCCAGGCGAAGCGCACGAGTTCCGGACCGCCCAGCGTGGATTCGAGCCACGCCTTGCCCGCCTCGTGCTGCTGCGCCCTCGGATGATAGGCGTACAGCAGGAGGTTGGCGTCCACCAGGATCATCGGTGAAGCGCGCCTTCGACCTGCTCGATCAGCTCCGCGACGTTGTCCAGGGAGAGCCCCGGCTTCAGGCGCCCGAGATCGCGGGCCGCTACAGTGAAGGCCTGGCGCGTGCCGGCGATGCGCCGCACCGCGAGACCGCGCCGCAGCGTCTCGTTGACCACCTCGCGAAACGGCAGACCGGCACGCCGTGATTCGGCCTTGAGCTTGGCGGCCACGTCGTCGTCCAGGGTCAGAGTCGTGCGCATGCCTTGATGCTAGTTTGAGAGCATCATGATGTCAAGACGGGCGGCGCCAGGCTTGCGCGACTCGCACGAGTCGGAGTTGCGCAACTTCAGACCTCCTGACATAGGCGGCGGGGGAAATGCGCCGGTTCTCGCGGGCTTCGAGGCCACATTCTGGTCCGGGGATCGCTTTACGTACCGGCTTCGCGCCGCTGCGTACCACGGGGACCAGTACGCTGGCGTGGATTCAGCAGCACGCCGGGCGCTGCTTGCGATCCTGGACGATCTAGGCGACGGTGACACCGTGGCCGTGGAGATCGGCAGGAAAGGCGATGCCGGCAAGGGCGGGATCGAGTGGTCGCTAACGCGACGATCGTATCGAGGCGCACATCTTCGTGAGCTTTCTCGCCTATTGCGTGTTCGTCAGCCTCAAACATCAACTCAAGCTGCACGCCCCGGGACTCACCGTAAGCCAGGCACTGCAGAAGTCTGCCGCGATGCAAATGCTCGACGTGCACTTTCCCACCACCGATGGCCGAGAACTCATCTTCACGCGCCACACCGAGCCCGAACCCGATCAGCAGCTGCTGCTGGCCAAGCTCCGACGGACCTTACCGCCGCAGGCGCCGCCGCGCATCACCACCTCGGGGAAAATAGCCGCGCAAATGTAGTACAGACCTTCGATAGCCGCTTGCTGCAATACCAACCACTCAGGGTCGATCCAACACCCCGGTCGCGAAAGTCAGGCTAGTCTTGGAGTGACTGCCGGTTTCACAAGCACTCGGCGGTGCTTCGGCAACGCATGCCGGTCGGTGGCATTCGCTGTCCGCTGGCTCCCGGTCCCGCCCACCTCGGCGTTCAAGGCAATCCGCGCGGCTCACACGGGGGCGATGTCGAGAATCGCGCCGCCGCGCGCTACTTCCTGAAGCGGAAGTTCGCGAGGTCGTAGTCCTGCATCACGTAGCTCTTCGTCTCGACGCTCATCCTGTTCGCATGCTTCGCCTGTGTTTCGCCGCCGGCGGCGACGAAGTCGTCGTAGCCGATGATCTCTGCCCGGATGAATCCTTTCTGGATGTCGGTGTGAATCGCGCCGCCCGCTTCCTGCGCCGTCGCGCCCTTGCGAATCAGCCAGGCGCGGTTCTCCGGGCCGCCGACCGTGAGAAAACTGATGTAGCCGGCCGCGCTCACCACGCGGACCAGGAAACTGTCGAACGCGGCAGCGTCCGCCGCCTCGGCCACCAGGATCGGTTTCGCCGTGACGGCCGCGTGCGATTCGACCAGGTGCAGCTCTTCCGGCGTCAATCCGGCTTCGGCGACGACGCCTTCGCCCTCCAGGTGTGCCTTGATTTTCTCGAGCACCGCTTTTCCCGCGGCGCCCGGATTGCGCTCGAGCCGCGTTTGCGCGAATTCCAGGTCCTTCACGATCAGGTCGAATCGGCCCTCTGGCGAGGCCACGATCGCGTCCGCGGTCGAGGCCTCGTCTTCGCCGACGACATCGACCAGCGCGTAGGTCTTGCTGCCCGCCTTGACGAGCTTGTCGGCCTGATCCAGGCGCGGATCTCTGACCTTGTGCTTGCCGAGCGGGACGCCAGCGATGCCGGCCAGGGCGACTTTCATGGCAGCATGATCTCAAATCGTTTGAAGGCCGCTCCAGTGTAGCCTCGGCGGCAAACTTGCCGCCATCCCCCGAACGAACTCTCCGCCCCGGGCCGCCGGACTCGAATTGAACCGACCTGCGCTGCGCGCATGCCCGGCGCACCTTGCCGCGCGGTGCCGCGTGCCCTGTGCGGCTGCGAAGGGGGACCGGCGGGTCCGGCGTCGGCGATTCCGAGCGGCCGCGGCGTCTCCTTCGCTGCCCGGGCTCGCGACGTGAATTCTGCATCGTTACGCAAAAAGTGGCGTACTATTTGCGGGACGATGCAATATTCCCGCACCCTCGAAGGACCCCTGCGATCGCCCTCCTCGCGCGGCAAGGCGCGCCTGGTGCTCGGCGCGCGCCAGACCGGCAAGACGACGCTGTTCCAGCGCATCCGTGGCCCGGGAGCGCTGCTCATCGACCTGCAGGAGCGCTCGGAGCGGATGCGCCTCGCCCGCGATCCGGGCGCCTTGACCCGCGCCGCGCAGGCGATGCGCGCCAGGCACG
>JADLDQ010000320.1 GCA_020846575.1 Burkholderiales bacterium | reverse complement strand
GATGCCACATCCGGCCGATCTGGAACCGAAACAGATGCAACGCCGGGCCGTTCATAGGCACCCCGTAGTAGCCAAGGTGCCCACGCACGACTGCGCCCAACCACTGGTGTCAGCGGCGGCGTGAATTCCGTGTGAATTGGCCGGTTCGGAATTCGAGGGCGGAAGCGAGGGTACGGCGAGGGCGGGAGGCGGCGAAGAATTCGGCGAGGCGGACGAGGATCAGTTCTCGGCCTGGTCTTTGGTGCGGTAGCTCTTGCCCTCGATGGTCATCCGCGGTCCATCACTGCGCACCCCGGACCCACCGCCCCCGTCGCCCGCCTCCAAACCAGCCTCACCCGCCAAACCGCGCCTAGCCGCCAAAAACCGCACCCGCGTGTAGACCGCGCTTCGAACACCGGGGTGATCCATCCCCTTGCCCACCGGCTCCGTCGCACGGCCATATCGATTCGCCGCTCCGTCGCCCGTGGACAAGGGCGTGGATAACCCCTGCACCGCGGTTGTTCAGCTTGCCCGACAGCCCCGCCGGTTCAACGACCGGCACCACACCAGCCAGCGCCTGACGCTTCGGGCGCAGACAGCCCGTCCTCACAGACAGTACAGCGAACACCCACGCCGGCCTTGCCGCCGGCGTCAATTCGCAAACTGATGCGCACTCGGTGGGTCCGTTTCACTGACCCAAAAAGGGTTCAATTCAACGAGCGCCGAGGGGCAACCAGACCGACGGCAGCGCGAGGGACCTGCCCGGCGGGTCCGGTTGCGCGGCGTGAGCGATTATCAACAAGTGATAATATCGGATATCGCGATCAGCTTCAGAGGATTCACGCCATGCCTTCCAGCTATGCCATCGGCGATCATTTCGAGCAGTTCATCAAGCAGCAGGTGGACGGCGGACGCTACGCCAGCGCGAGCGAAGTCGTTCGTGACGCGCTGCGCCTGCTCGAAGAGGAGCAAGAGCGGCGCGCTGCCGCACTGGAGGCGCTGCGCGGCGAGGTCAGGCAGGGACTTGCGAGCGGCAAGGGCAAGCCGGCGGAGGAAGTGCTCGGGCGCCTGGAGCGCAAGTACGCGGCCATGGCGCGGAAGCGGCGCGGGAGGTGATGCAGGTCGTCTTCACCGTCCAGGCCGAGCAGGACCTGGAGGAAATCGGCGACACCATTGCCGGCGACAACCCGTCCCGCGCGGTCTCCTTCGTTCGCGAGATCCGCGAGCGCTGCGCGAAGATCGCCCTGTCACCACTGAGGTTACGCGGCGCGCCCGGAACTGGGTGAGGGCATCCGCGGCTGCCCCCACAAGCGGTACCTCATCCTGTTCCGGCCCTCGGCCGAGGAAGTGCTGATCGTTCGCATCCTTCACGGGGCCCGGGACCTTCCGGCCGTACTCAAAAACGAGGGCTGAGCGCGACGGCGCCGTCCGGCCCGGCCACCGCAGGGGCGGCAGCCGGGCATACGCCGCCCCTGACGTTGGCCGCCACCATGACCGCCAGAACCGCAAGCAAGACGAAAGTCGCAGACAAAACCAGAGGCGCAGATAAGGCCCGGGCGGCAGACAAAGTGCAGTGGGCGTTTCGCAGTCGCCTGCGCCGCGAAGCCTTCGGCTGGCGCGGATCGCACCTCGCGATCAGGCGCATCGACGAGGCGCTCTCGGAGATCCGAGCCATCGCCCGACGCGACCCCGCGCTCGGCGCCGAGGGCGCCGTGATCTTCCTCTGCGTATTCCGGACCAACGTGACCGGCGTTTCCGCAGGAACGTGACCGAGGATTCCGGACGAACGTGACCGGTCATTCCGGTCGAACGTGACCGACGACTCCGGAGGAACGTGACCGATTTCGGGTCTACTCCGGAATGTTCGGTCACGATCCGGAGTGAAGTTCCCGGTCAGCGCTGGATTTCAACTGTGGCGGGCTATCCTCCCCGATTTTTCGGGCGAACGATGCCAACCAAGAGGAAAGCCATGCGCAAGATCAAAGATGTTCTGCGCCTGAAGTTCGAGGCGGATTTGAGTCACGAGCGCATCGGTGCCGCGCTCAGGGTATCCAAGGGGGCCGTCACCAAGTACGTGCAGCGCGCGCTGGCGGCGGGCCTGAGCTGGCCTGTCGCCCCGGAACTCGATGATGCCGCTCTGTGGAGGCAGTGCTGTTCCCGCGAGCCCCGGCGCGGGCGGCTGTGTACGCCCCGCCGGACTTCGCGCTGATCCATCAGGAACTCAAGCGCAGGGGCGTGACGCTGCAACGGCTGTGGGAGGAGTACAGCCTCGCCCATGCTGGCGGGGCCTGCCGCTACAGCCAGTTCTGCCTGAGCTCCAGCCACATCTCGCTCGCCGGCGCCTGGCACTGCGCGCAACCAGCGCTGGTGACAAAGAGTCGTAGAACGCGCGCTGCCATTGTTCTACCCGACGCTCCTCCGGGGCGGGCGTCTGCGGGCGATCACGTTCCCGGTGGCGAGCGGGCTGCTCGCGGTACACTTCAACCGCCTGAAGGCCGGTCGAGCACGGGCCGCCACGCGGCGCAGCCCGACGGGGGTCGGACCGCAAGAGCCGGCGCGGCTCTTCGCGCACGGCTCCGGTCGGGGTCGGCGCACGGGCAGGAACTGGAGAAAGAGATTCGAGCAATGGGCAGACAGACCAACCGCAATCTTCGCACCCGCAGGCGCAAGCAGCAGATCAAGAAGAAGCTGCGGCTACTGGCCAAGCACAAGGACAAGGGCCGCTCCGGCGCAGCCACGCAAGTGAGCGATCCTGGCGGCGCAGGCTCCTCGCCGGATAGCCCGCAGGCTCCTTGAGCCGCGGCCGAGCGTCGCAGGGCCCGCAGGCCCGGGCCCAACCCATCGGTCCTGGAGCAGCCTCCCGCGCGCGCGCACATCCGGCTCCGAACCGGGAAATGACGGCGAGCTTGCCTGCTCGCGCCAGGGCCGATGTCGAGCGTCTCCCCGAGCGCGTTTTTCACCGCGTTCCTGCCTGCGTTCACCGCGTTCCTGCCGGCGCCGTGGAAGGTCTCGAGCCGAAGGCGCCGCCCGATCCATGTGAAAATCGGCCCTCACGCCAGAGCGGCCGATACGCTTTCGTTTCAACGCCGCGATACCACCCTTCACCGAGGAAGAGTCATGGAACGCATGCCACCGATCATCATGTCCAGTCTCGATCAAGCCCGTCTCGAGCGCCTGCTCGCTTCGAGAGAGTACAGGCAGCTTCCGGGAATCGATGCGCTGATGAGCGAGATCGACCGCGCCACGGTCGTCGAGCCGACCGAGGTTCCGCCGCACGTCGTGACGATGAATTCCACGGTCCGGTTCGTCGATGACGCGAGCGGATCGGAATTCCAGCTCTCGCTCGTCTATCCGGGCGAAGCCGACCTGGTGAGCAAGATCTCGGTACTGGCTCCCGTCGGCAGCGCCCTGCTGGGGTTGTCCGTGGGTCAATCCATCGTCTGGCAGGTTCCCGGCGGACGCGAATTGAATCTGCGCGTCCTGGAGGTCGTCCGGCAACCCGAGGCAATGGGGGAGTTCGACCGCTGAGACGAGCGCCCGTGCGATCGGCATGAGGGCACTCGGCAACCCCGTGCACGACGCCTCGCGCTCGTCGCCCCGGGTCTTGCCCGTTTCGCAAGTGAGGTAATGTACGCGCTGCGCCAGTCGCGGGTGAGCGTCCGGCCGCGAAACCCCCGTCGCGCCCCGGGCAGCGGATCGAGGCGCTCAGGCCGTGACCTCGGGTGCGGATGACCCTGTCCAGGAGGTAATGCCGCATGAAAGCAAAGCAGTGGCTCGGACTCGTTGCTGCGGCGCTCGCCCTGCTGCCCGCCGCGGCGCAGGAATTTCCCTCGCGCACGGTGCGCCTGATCCAGCCGTTTCCAGCCGGAAACGTCAATGATTCGGTGGTGCGCCTGATCGGGGATCGCTTCCGGGAAGCGACCGGGCAGGCTTTGATCTCCGAGTACCGGCCGGGCGCGGGCGGCATCATCGCGGCCCAGACGCTGCTCGCCGCGCCCGCGGACGGCTACACGATGCTGCTCGCCACCTCGGGGATGATGTCGATCAACCCGCACACCTACTCGAAGCTGCCGTACGACCCTCTCAGGGACTTCGCGACGGTGAGCCTGGCGATTCGCTCCCAGATGATCTTCGCGGGCAGCGCATCGCTGCCTGCGGCCACCCTCGGGGACTTCATCGCCTACGCCCGGGCCAATCCCGGCAAGACCAGCTTCGCCTCGTTCACGGCGGGCAACCCCTCGCACTTCGCCGGGGTCATGCTCAACCAGCTCGCCGGCATCGACATGCTGCACGTCGCCTACAAGGGCACGCCGCCCGCGGTCCAGGACCTGCTCGGCGGCCAGGTCATGAGCGCCTTCCTGCCGCTGATTTCGGTAAAGGCGCACGTGGAGGCGGGTAAGCTGAAAGCATTCGCCATCACCGGGGGCGAGCGTTCGCCGCTCATGCCCGCGGCGCCGACCTTCCGCGAACTGGGCTACCCGCAGCTCGAGGTCTACATCTGGTCCGGGTTCGTCGCCCCCGCCGCCACGCCCTCGGCCGTGGTCCAGCGTCTGAACCGCGAGATCACCGCGGCGCTCAGGTCGCCCGCGGCGCAGCAGAAGCTGCGCGCGATCGATCTGGAACCCGCGCCCAACACGCCCGAGGCGTTCGCGCGCATGATCCGCGCCGATATCGAGCGCTGGGAGAGCGCGATCAAGGCCTCGGGTTTCCGCGCCGACTGAGTCCGCGCGGCCGCAACCGCCGCGAGGGCCCGCGCCTGCGCGCGCCCTCGCGGCGCGCGCCGGGGAACGATCGGCGCCGAGCCGTGGCGGGCGCATGCGCGAGGCTGCCCCGAAGGGATCGCGAGCAGCGAACCCACCATCGGACCGGCGAGCTTCCTTTGCGCGCGAACCGCCGCGTCAGTCCGCCTTGATGCCCGCGTTACGGATCACGCTTCCCCAGCGCGCCAGCTCCGAGACGATCGTGGCGGCCATCTGTGCCGGGGTGGCTGTCACCGGCTCGATTCCGAGCGCGTTCAGCTTCTGGCGGACTTCGCCTTGCGCCAGAGCGTTTCCGATCTCCGCGTTCAGCCTGCGGATGATCTCCTGCGATGTGCCCGCCGGCGCGGCCAGGCCGATCCAGTTCTCGACCGCGTATCCGGGAAGCCCCGCTTCGGCGATGGTCGGAACGTCCGGGAGCATCTGCACGCGTCGCTCCCCGGCCGCGGCGAGTACGCGCAGTTTCCCGCTCTTCAGATACGGAGCGATGTTGTTGATCGGCGCGAACATGACCTGCACCCTGCCGGAGAGCAGCTCGGCGGCCGCGGGCGCGCCGCCCTTGAACGGGACATGCACCATCGAAGTCCCGGTCTGCGACTTGAACATCTCCGCGGCGAGGTGGTGCGGCGTCCCGGACCCGGCCGAGGCGTACGCGAGTCCGCCCGGTCTTGCCTTCGCCAGCGCGATCAGCTCCCGCACGGAGGCAGCGGGCACGTCCGCATGCACCGCCAGCACGACCGGCAGCGCCCCCATCAATCCGACCGGCGCAAAGTCCTTGACCGGATCGAACGGAACGCGCGCGTACATGTGCGGGTTGATCACCAGTGTGGCGTGCGCGGCGACCAGCTGCGTGTAGCCGTCCGGCGCGCTGCGCGCGACCAGCTCCGCACCGATGTTGCCGCCGGCTCCCGGCCGGTTGTCCACCACCACCGGCTGGCCGAGCGCCGCTCCGAGGCGCTCGCCGACCACGCGCGCGAGGATGTCGTTGCCGCCGCCGGGGGCGAACGGAACGACGAATCGCACCGGTTTCCCCGGCCAGCCTTGAGCGAGCACCGTCGCGGTCGAGATCAGCAGGCACGCGCCCGCGAGCGTCACGGCCCATCGTGTCGTCGTGATTGGATTCACGCATCGGCCCATGGCAGTCACCTCATGCATCGGTCAGCTCCAGAAAGCGTGCGGCGTTGCCGCGGCAGATCGCCTCGCGCTGCCCGGACTCGATACCATTCGACGCGATCATGCGCACCGCGCGCTCCGCGTAGTCGGGTTCGATCGGATGATCGCTGCCGAACATGATCCGGTCGGCGCCCAGCGTCTCCACCGCGCAGTGAAGCTGCTGGCCCGACCAGCGCGGCGGCGCGGTATCGAACCACAACTGCTGCAGGCGCCGATCCAGCCGCTCGCGCATTCCCCAGTCGTAGTACCGGCTCAGCAGCCTTTCCTTCATCACGGCGAACGTCCCGCCCAGGTGCGGCATGACGAACCGAAGCCCCGGGAAACGATCGAGCACATCGCACAGCAGCAGCCGCATCACCGCCACCGTGGTGTTGTACGGCCGGCCCAGGCAGGTCAGGAGATCGTGGTCGAGCAGCGGCAACAGCCGCTCGTCGGCATCGGCCTGGTATTCGAGCGGCTCGCACGCCGGGTGCGTGAAGATCGGCAGGCCCAGTTCGCTCACGCGCGCATAGAAGGGATCGAGCTGAGGGGCATCGAGCGACCATCCCGGGCGCGACAGATGAACGATGCTGAACACACCGGATGCGCCGAGCGACACGGCGCGCTCGAGCTCGTCGAGCGCGCCGGGCTCACCGATGGGAACGTGCGCCAGCGTCACGATACGATCGGGGAAACGCTGTTTCAGAGCGTGCATCGCGTCGTTGACGTCGCGGCACAGTTCGAGATCGAGCCACTCGATCCAGTTCGAGACGTTGAGCACCGCGCGCGAGATCCCGCTCCGGTCCAGGCCCTCGATCAGGCGGTCGGCCGAGGCGATGCGTTCGTTGCACCAGAACAGCATGGCGTCGCCGCGAAAGATACCCGGCGTGCCCGGGCGCAGCTCGCGAACCGTCTGCCCGGGGCGCGCGACCTTGCCGAGCATGCGCACGTGGTGCGGCGGCATCCAGTGGTGGTGCACATCGATGATCACGCGCTGCTCCTTCGCCGAGTCGCGGCAGGGGGCACATTATTCCGCAACCCTGCAAAGAGCGACAAGGCGCCGGCCGCTTGTACGGCACGCGCGCCTGGCGACACCCGGCCGTAGCGCCCGCCGCGCCGCGCCGGGCCCTGTGCTATTGTCCTTCTTGGGTCCGGCGGTCGCCGGCGACACCCGCAAGAAACCACAAACGGGACGGGAACACACGCCCGGGTCTGAACGAGGAAAGGGACCATGCCATGAAGAGCCGCCAATGCAGCGCCTGTCTCGTGGGCGCCGCGCTTTCCGTGCTTGCCGCCGCGCTGCTGCTCGCACCGACCCCTGCCGCGCTGGCGCAGAGCTACCCGAGCAAACCCCTGCGCATCATCGTGCCCTCGGAGCCGGGCGGCGGACTGGACATCGCCACCCGCAACCTCGCCAACGCGCTCGCCCCGCGCTTCGGGCAGCAGGTCATCGTCGAGAACATCGCCGGGGCCGCGCAGCAGCGCGGCGTCGCCGCCATGGTGAGGTCCGCGCCCGACGGCTACACCGTGCTCTACGCCGGGGCCACCGCCATCACCCTGGCGGAGAACTTCGAGCCCAAGCCGCCCTACGACGCGCGGCGCGACATCGTCGGCGTGGCCGCGATCGCGCGCAACCCGCGCCTGATCGTGGTGTCGCCCTCGGTCAAGGCCAACACCCTCGCCGAGTTCGTCGCGCTCGCGCGCCAGCAGCCGGGCAAGTTCTTCTACGGGACGCCCGGTATCGGCCACTCCTTCCACCTGCTCACCGAACTGGTCTCCACACAGGCGGGAATCAAGATGACCCACGTCCCCTACAAGGGAAGTGCCCCGGCGGTGCGGGCGATGCTGGCGGGGGAAGTCCAGTTTCTGATCCAGTCGCCCGAGGCGGTGGTCGCCAACCTGCGGTCCGGAAAGATGCGGGCGCTCGCGCTGCTGGATCAACACCGCTTGGAGACGCTTCCCGACATCCCCACGCTCGCGGAGGCCGGCCAGAAGAACCTCGAGTTCGAGGAGGGCTGGCACGGCATCTTCGCGCCGGTGAAGACGCCGCGCGAGGTGCTCGCCGTGCTCGAGCGGGATCTGATCGCCACGGTGAAGAGCCCGGAGATGTCGGCGAAATTCAAGGAGATGAGTTTCATCCCGATCGGCGAGGGCATGCACTCGGCCGCCACGCGCATGGAAGCGGAGTTCCGCATCTGGCCGCAAGTGGTGAAGATGAGCCATATCGACGTCAAGCGGCAGTAGCGCCCGTTCCGGCCTGACGCGGGTTCACCGCTGGATCGGTCGATGCGCCGGGCACCGCGCTTCGGCCCGGCGAACCTCGGGGCGCCCGCGCCTGCTTTCTACTGCAGCTTCAGCCCGGCCTTCTTGATCACGTCGCCCCACTTCTGCATCTCGGCGCGCAGCGTCCTGCCCAGTTCCTCGGGTGTGGTCGGATCCGGCTCATCGCCCCAGCCCGTGATGCGCCCGCGCACGTCCGCAAGACCCAGCACGCGATGCGTCTCCGAGTTCAGCCGGGCGACCACGTCGGGCGGCGTTCCACCCGTGGTGACGAACGCCAGCAGGGCGGTGGTCGCGTAGCCCGGCACGAACTCGCTCACCGCCGGCACGTCGGGCATCGCCGTCGAGCGCTTGGTGTCGGTCACCGCGAGCGCGCGCATCTTGCCCGCGCGCACGTGCGGCGCGACGCCCGGTCCGCCGGAGACCGCTATGTGGATCTGCCCGCCCATCACTGCCGTGTTGGCCTCACCGGCGCCCTTGTAGGGCACGTGCACCATGTTGATGCCGGCCAGGAGATTCAACAACTCGCCCGAGAGGTGCTGCGTTGAACCGATCCCGATCGAACCGAAATTGACCACACCGGGATTGGCCTTGGCGTAGGCGAGCAGTTCGGGGAGCGAGCGCAGGCTGCTGTTGGCCGCCGTGACGATCACCAGCAGGCTCTTGGACAGACCCGACACCGGCGCCAGGTCCTTCAGCGGGTCGTAGGGCAGCTTGCGCACGTACATCCCGATCGCGATCATGCCCGTGCCGATGACGCACAGGTTGTATCCGTCGGGCGGCGACTTCGCCACCAGGCCGATGCCGATGTCGCCGCTCGCGCCGGGACGGTTCTCCACGTAGACCGGCTGCCCGAGTCCCTGCGACATCTTGTCGGCCATCATGCGGCCCATGGTGTCGAGGCTTCCGCCCGCCACCAGCGGCACGATGATCCGAACCGGCTTGGCGGGATAGGTCTGCGCGATCGACGGCGACCAGGCGAGCGCGGCCGCGAGCGCGCACAGCGGCGCTGTGAGAGCACGCAACATGATCATGAGTACACCTCCGGTTGTCGGCACCAGGCCGGATGATATACCCGGCGCCCGCATCCGGATCGCCAGGTCCGCAGGCGCCGCCTCGACCGTGCTCATGAGGCGGCGCCGCGAGGCCCGTTACGCTACCCCGCCTCGTTCACGGGATTGCCGGACCTGGCGCCGGCGTTCCCCGTATCCGCCAGCGCGCGGGTACACGATTTCAACCGCCCCGATTTCAACCGCCCCGATTTCAACCCCCCGATTTCAACCCCCCGCGCAAGGCGCGCGATGCACTCCCCGCGCGCTTCGCTCATCCGCACCGCTCCTCAACCCCTGTGCCTCAGCACCATCAGCGTGATGTCGTCCGAGCGCGCCGCGCTCTGGACGTGACCGGCCACTCCCGCCCGGATCGCCTCGACCAGGTCGCGGGCGCTGCCCCGAGGCGCGGCCTGCAGCAGGGACACGAGCCGCCCCTCCGACAGCGGCCGCTGGGCCGCGTCCATGGCCTCGGGCACACCGTCCGTGTACAGCACCAGGGTGTCGCCGCGCGCGAGCCGGCACTCGGCGGAGGAAAAGCGCGCGTCCGGGTCGATGCCGGCCAGCGGCCCCCTGGGCACCGGCAGTTCGTAGTAGCCGCCCGCGCGGCCGGCATAGGGCGGGTTGTGCCCGGCGTTCGAGTAGGTGAAGCGGCCGCTGCGGGTGTCGAACAGCCCGCACAGGATGGTGACGAACATGGACGCGTCGTTGTTCTCGCACAGCGAAGCGTTGAGCCAGTCGAGGATCTCGTGCGGCGGGCGGCCGCGCAGCGCCTCGGTGCGCAGCACCGTCATGGCGCGCGCCATGAACAGCGCCGCCGGAACCCCCTTGCCCGAGACGTCGCCCACGGCCAGGAACAGACGGTGCCGCCCGACGAAGAAGGCGTCGTAGAAGTCGCCCCCCACTTCCTCGGCCGGGTCCATGCTGGCGCAGATGTCCACGTCGCCGCGCCCGGGAAACATCGGCCAGCCCGCGGGGAGCATGCTCGACTGGATGCTGCGGGCGATGCGCAGTTCCTGGCGCAGCTGCTCCAGCACCAGGTGGTCCTTCATGCGCTGCAGGATGAGTTCGTTGTTCAGCCGCATGCGCTCCGAGAGCACCCGGAACAGGTTCTTCGCCACCTCCGGGATGGGCAGCAGCACCTCCCAGAAGACGCTCTCGTGGATGGCGAGCACCCGACTCGGCTCGTGCGCCACCACGTAGGCCGAGACCGGCTTGCCGTCCAGGATCGACAGCTCGCCGATGCAGTCCACCGGCTGCACCGGGATGAAATCGCCGGAGTCCGGGGAGTCGAGGTGGATGCGCAACTGCCCTTCCTGGAGCAGGTGCATGCAGTCGTTCATCTGACCCGGCGCGAGCAGCACATCGCCTTTGTTCAGGTTGCGCACGCTGCAGCGCGCGAGCACATCCTCCACCAGGTGGTAGGGCACGCCGGAGAGAAACCGCGACGCGGAAATGAAGCCGGCGCGCCGGCGGTCGCGCTGGCTGCGGCGCTCGGCGATACCGGCGGCCGAGAGTTCCTCCGGGGTCATCGTGCGGCGCCTGCGGTCGCTGCCGCGCGGGCGCGACGGGGCCGCTTCCCCGGAAGGCTCCAGCGGCGTCGCACCCTGCGGCATCGGGCAGGTGCCGGCCATGACCAGCCGATTGCGCCCGTCGCGCCTTTCGTAACGGCAGTCGCGTATGAGTCCGCGCATCAGCTTCACCCCCAGCCCGCCGATCGGCGCCTCCTCCAGGCTTGCGGGGGTGGCCGGTTCGGGGTAGCGCAGCGGGTCGAACGGCCGGCCGTCGTCGTCGATCTCCGGCGCGACGCGATCGCGCTGGCGCGACACGCGCAGCACGATCTGGTGCGAGGCCGAGTTCTCGAAGCCGTAGCTGATGATGTTGGTCACCGCCTCGTTCGCGGCGATATCGAGATCGAAGCGCAACCCCTGCGGCACCTGGAAGGCCGCGCAGGCATCCGCCAGCCACTCGCTCATGCGCCGCAGCTCCGCGAAGTCGTTGCGCAGCCGCAGCTCGCGAGCCGCGCTCAAGGCGTCGAGACGGCCGCGAGCGCCGCCCGCAGCTCGCCGTAGACCGGGATCAGGGTATCCACGCCCGAGGTCTGCAGGACCTTGGTGACGTTCGCGTCCGGGTTCACGAGCACCAGGCGCCCGCCGCGCGCCTTGAGCGCCTTGGCCGAGATCAGCAGCGTGCGGATACCGATGGAGGCGAGAAAGCTCACGCCCGCCATGTCCACCAGGCAGCGGCCGCCGTCGATCGCGGTCATCGCGTTGAAGCGCGCGTCGATTTCCTGGGCGCCCTGCACGTCCATGCGTCCAGTAAGGATAATGCGCACGGTCTTGTCACCCAGCGATTCGGATTCGATGTCCATGGCTACCCTCCTCTTGGCGTAGGCCCCGTACGGCGCGGACCAGAAGCGATTTAATCATGGCGCGCGTCGCCCCGGGCGCGGCCGCGCCGTCGTGGCGCCTTGATCTGCGTCAAACACCCACCGCAGCGCTCGGGCAAGGTGCGCGGGTCGCCGACTTTCGCGCCGCCCGTGAGGCGCATGGAGCTGCGCATGCCGCCGGTTTTCAATCGCCACTGCAACGGCTGCGGGATCTGCGCCGCGATCTGCCCCTGCGACGTCTTCAGCCATCACAAGGACCACCGCGTCCCGCAGGTTCTGTATCCCGAAGAATGCTGGTACTGCGACGCCTGCGTGCTCGACTGTCCGGGTGAGAACGGTCACAAGGGGATCGAGCTGCGCGTGCCGCTGCAGATGCAGCTGCTGTGGATCGACCCTTCGGCGCCGCGTGGCTCGCCCTACGACATCGTCGGGGACCATCTGGGCAATCACCCGGAGTCGGCCTGGGAGATGCCCCGCGAGTAATCGCCGGGCGCAACACCGCCACCGCAACGGGAACCCGATCATGATCGAGATCGACCCTGGCGTCCTCCAATGCGACGTACTGGTCGCCGGCGGCGGCATGGCGGGCCTGATGGCCGCCATCGGCGCGGCGCGCCAGGGCGCGAAGGTGGTGGTCGCCGAGAAGGCGCACGCCCTGCGCAGCGGCTCGGGTGCGACCGGCAACGACCACTTCATGTGCTACATACCGGAAAAGCACGGGCCGGACATCGAACCGATACTCAAGGAGCTGCTCGCCAGCCAGATCGGCGGCTTTCACGACACGCCGCTGTCGCGCAAGTTTCTCGAGCAGTCCTTCGACCGCGCGCGCGACTGGGAGAGTTTCGGCATCGACATGCGGCCCACCGGCGAGTGGTCGTTCTGCGGTCACGCCTTCCCCGGCCGGCCGCGCATCTGGCTCAAGTACGCGGGCAGCAACCAGAAGCTGGCGCTGACGCGCGCTGCGAAGAAGCTGGGCGTGCGAACCGTGAACTACCTGCCCATCGTCGACGTGGTGGTGGAGAAAGGCCGGGTGATCGGCGCCATCGGCCTGGACGTGAGCAGCGTGCAGCCGCGGCTGCGCCTGGTGCGCACCGCGGCGGTCGTGCTCGCGGGCGGCTCGGCGATTCGCCTTTACCCCTCGCCCGCGCCTTCGCTGCTGTTCAACACCGCGTGGTGCCCGGCCTGCACCGGCAACACCCAGGCGATCGCCTGGCGCAGCGGCGCGAAACTGGCGAACATGGAATTTCCCAATCTGCACGCCGGGGTGAAGTACCTGGAGCGGGCCGGCAAGGCGACTTTCATCGGCGTGATCACCGGTCCGGACGGCAAACCGCTGGGTCCGTTCATCACCAAGGCCGACAAGTGGCTGGGCGACATCACCGCGGACGTGTGGAACTCGGTGTTCGGCGACGTGATGAAGTCCGGCGAAGGGCCCGCCTACATGGACTGCACCGCCACCGACCCGGCCGACATCGAGTACATGATGTGGGGTCTGAAGGAGGAAGGCAACACCGCCCTGGTGAATCTCATGGGCAAGGAAGGGGTGGACCTGCGCCGCCATCGCCTGGAATTCATGCAGTACCAGCCGTTTCTCATCGGCCGGGGCCCCGAGATCGACCTGCATGCGCGCACGCGCGTGCAGGGTCTGTACGCGGCCGGCGACGCCGTGGGCAACTTCCGCGCCGACATGGCGGGCGCCGCGACCTTCGGGCACATCGCGGGCGAGGCCGCGGCGCGGGACCTGCGCGCGCTGTCGCCGGCCGAGCGGGTGGAGGACAGCGCGCTCTTCGAACTGCGCCGCAGCCAGTTCTCGGCCTTCCTCGCGCGCGCCGAGGGCGCCGCGTGGAAGGAGGCGAACTTCATGGTGCAGCAGATCATGCGCGACTACGCGAACGCCGAGGTGCGCTCCGAGACGCTGCTCTCGGCGGGCCTCAAGTACCTGGGCGACCTCGGGCGCCGCGCCATGGACACGGTGCGCTGCGCCAACGCGCACGAGCTGATGCGCATGGCCGAGGTGATGGAACTCATGGATTGCGCCGAGGCGATCTTCGTATCGGCGCTCGCGCGGCGGGAAACCCGCGGCACGCACCGCAGGTCGGACTACCGCTTCACCAACCCGCTGCTCGCGGACAAGTTCCTCACCGCCTGGCGCGAGAGCGGCAGGCCCACGGTGAGCTTGCGCCCGCGGATCACCGACATCGCCGGCCACGACGCCTACTTCGCGTCCCACCGGCCCCCGGCCCGGGTGGTCACGGAAAGCCAGCCCGCGACGGCGTGAAGCCCGCCCGGCGAGCGGGCGAACACAGGAAGGACACATGTACGCACTGCGCCGATTCGCCGTCCGCCACGCAAGCGCGTTCGAGCAACTGTACCTCGCGCTCGAGCGAGTGATCGTGGCCCTCGACCCGGTGTTCCGGCGCATCGGCTACGAGCGCCTGGAAGCGCCCTTCGCAGTCACGGAGAAGCTCGTCAAGGGCCTGCTGTTCGACTGCAAGATGTGCGGCCAGTGCGTGCTGTCCTCCACCGGCATGTCCTGCCCGATGAACTGCCCCAAGAACCTGCGCAACGGGCCCTGCAGCGGGGTGCGGCCGGACCGGCACTGCGAGGTGAACCCCGCGATGCGCTGCGTGTGGGTGGAAGCGCTTGACGGCGCCCGGCGGATGAAGTACGGGCTGCAGAAGATCGCCGTGGTGCAGCCGCCCGTGGACCAGACGCTGCGCGGCTCCTCGGCGTGGCTGCGGGTGGCGCGCGAGAAGGCGGCGGCGGCGCGCAGCCCCGGCGCGCAGCCCGAACCGAGGAAAGCGGCGATCGCACGGGCGTTCCCGCAGGCGCGCACCATCGAGCCCGCGACCGCGCCGCTCGCGCTCGAGCCACGCGCGGCCACGCCCGGCCAGCCTTCGACGGCGCAGCCGCGCCACTACGCGCCGGTCCCGGGCGCCGCGGCAAGCGAGGGCGAAGCCCCGCGCCCTTTCCTCGCACCGGCGCCCTATGACCCGATCGTACACGCGCCGCCCGCGCCGCCGCCGGGCTACAGGTCCGCGTCCAGCCTGGAGCACACGCTGCGCAAGGGCTGGTTCGCGGTGACCGCCGAGCTCAACCCGCCGGATTCGGCCGACCCGCGCGACGTGCTGGCCGCCGCCGAGCCGTTGCAGGACGTGGTGGACGCGATCAACGCCACCGATGCCTCGGGCGCCAACTGCCACATGTCCTCCATGGGCATCTCCTCCATCCTGTCGCGCGCCGGGCTGGGGGTGGTGTTGCAGATCTCCTGCCGCGACCGCAACCGCATCGCCATCCAGGGCGACGTGCTGGGTGCGGCCGCCATGGGCGTCTCGAACGTGCTGTGCCTCACCGGCGACGGGGTGGCGGTGGGCGACCAGCCGGGAGCGAAGCCGGTGTTCGACTTCGACTGCATGTCGCTGCTGCGGGCGTTGAAGACCATGCGCGACGAACAGCGCTTCCTCTCCGGCCGCGCCATCACCACGCCGCCGCGGGTGTTCCTCGGCGCGGCGGAGAACCCCTGCATCCCGCCCTACGAGCTGCGCGCCGACCGGCTGGCGAAGAAAGTGGAGGCCGGCGCCGATTTCATCCAGACCAACTACGTGTTCGACGTGGAACTGTTCCGGCGCTTCATGGCACGCATACGCGACATGGGCGTGCATCGGGAAGTGTTCATCCTGGCGGGCGTGGGGCCGCTCCCTTCGCCGAAGACCGCGCGCTGGATGCGCAGCAACGTCCCCGGCATCCATATTCCGGACGCGCTCATCGAGCGCATCGAGAAGTCGGGGAGGCCGGCGGAGGAAGGCAAGAAGATCTGCATCGAGATCATCCGGCAGATCCGCGAGATCGAGGGCGTGGCCGGCGTGCACGTGATGGCCTACCGGCGCGAACACCTCGTGGGGGAGATCATCGAGGAGTCGGGGATACTCACCGAGCGCATCGCGGCGCGGCGGGCGGAAAGGGCCGCGCTTGGGGGCGGGGAGGAGGACTTTTGATACACGTGACGGCCGAAAAGGGTGTCACCCGCATCGAGATCGCCCGACCCGAGAAGAAGAACGCCTTGACCGCCGACATGTACGCCCGCCTCGCCGCGGCCCTCGCCGCGGCGGACAGGAGCCCGCAGGTGCGCGCGCTGCTGCTGCACGGCAGCCGCGAGTGCTTCACCTCGGGCAACGACGTGTCGGAATTCCTCGCGCGAAAGGCAGGTGATCGATCGCCGGCGTTCGATCTGTTCGAGGTGCTGCCCGGGCTGGACAAGCCGGTGGTCGCGGCGGTCGGCGGCCCGGCGGTCGGCATCGGCACCACGCTGCTGCTGCACTGCGACCTCGTGTACGCGGCGCCCGGCGCGCGCTTCCGGCTTCCCTTCGTACCGCTGGGCCTGGTGCCGGAATTCGGCTCGAGCCTGCTTCTGCCGCTGCTCGCCGGCTACCAGCGCGCCGCGGAGCTGCTGCTCCTCGGCCGTCCCTTTACCGCGGAAGAGGCGAAGGAGGCCGGCATCGTCAACGCGATCTTCCCGGAGGAGACTCTCTTCGAGGAGGCGCAGCGGGCCGCCGCAGCGCTCGCCGCGCTGCCGCCGGAATCGATACGCCTCACGAAAAGACTCCTGAAAGCCGCCGGCCGCGAGGCGCTCGGCGCGCGCATTGCGGAGGAGGCGCGCCTGTTCGCCGAGCGGCTCGGTTCGCCCGAGGCGAAAGAGGCGATGAGCGCCTTCCTGGAGAAACGCGCGCCGGATTTTTCGCGATTCCGGACCGACTGAGCGACTCGCCGCGCGCAACCGCGACACTTCCGGTGTAACGCAGCGCCGCTCGCAGCAGCCACTCCACACTTTCCCGCAGGATCTCCCCGAGCCATGCCCACGCCCATCGTCATCATCGACGAATTCGCCGGTTTCTACCGCTCGCGCCTCGCCCCCGGTTTTCTGGAACTGGAGTTCCGCGCCTTTCCCGAGCGCAGGGAGGTGAAGGCAGCCGCGCTCGTCGATGCGCAGGCCATCTTCGCGAAGGGAACCCACGCGGTGTTCGACGACGAGCTGCTCGCGGCGGCCCCGAAGCTCAAGTGGATCCAGGCTCTCACCACCGGCACCGACGCCATCGTCGACCTGAAGACGCTCGCAAGGCAGGTGGTCATCACCTCCAATACCGGTATCCACGGCCCGCAGATGTCAGAGACCGCGTTCATGCACATGCTGAACCTGTCGCGCAATGCGCTTCGCTTCTGGGAGAACCAGAAGGCCGGCCGGTGGGAGCGCTGGACGCAGATCCGCCTGGCGGGAAAGACGGTCCTGATCCTGGGCGTGGGCGCCATCGCCGAGGCGCTCGCGCCGCGCTGCAAGGCCTTCGGCATGACGGTGCTGGGCGTCTCGGCCACGCCGCGCGAGGTGCCCGGGTTCGACCGCATCCACCCGCGCTCGGACCTGCTCGCCTGCGCGGCGCGGGCCGATTACGTGGTCGTCCTTCTGCCCGCCACGCCGCCGAACATCGGCCTCCTGGACGCGAAGTTCTTCGCCGCGATGAAGCCCACGGCCTATCTCGTCAACATCGGGCGCGGCGTGGTGTGCGACGAGCAGGCGCTGATCGAGGCGCTGAGGAACAGGCGCATCGCCGGTGCCGGGCTGGACCACTTCGCGCGCTTGCCGCTGGCGCCGGACCATCCGCTGTGGCGGATGGAGAACGTGCTCGTCACGCCCAACATCGCCGGGGGCAGCGACGTGAACCACCTGCTCAACCTGCCCATCCTGGAGAAGAACATCCGCTGCTTCATCGAAGGGCGCTTGGAGGCGATGGTGAACCGCGTGCAGCGCTGAGGCCGCGCGCGCCGCCCTGCGCGGGCAAGCGCGGGGCCACGGCAAGGCCGCGCAGATCGAAATCCATCTGTCCATGTTCGCCCGCCGGGAACGATGCCTGGGCGCGCTTCTCCCTCGCGAGGCCCTCCGCTGCGAGCTCGCAAGGCGGAGGCCGCGGCATTCCGCCGCACACGGCTGACCCTCAGCCCACAGGCCCGGCGCCGCGTTCGACCCGGATCGGAGTGGAAGCTGCGCGCGGCGCGCCGCGCGTTCAGCAGCGCGCGTTGCCCGGCGTACGCGGAAACGGGATCACGTCGCGCACGTTCGACAGGCCGGTGACGTAGGCGAGCGTGCGCTCGAAACCCAGTCCGAAGCCGGCATGCGGCACGCTGCCGTAGCGGCGCAGGTCGCGGTACCAGCCGTAGGACCCGGCGTCCACGCCCGCCTCGCGCATGCGCGCATCCAGCACCTCCAGGCGCTCCTCGCGCTGGCTGCCGCCGATGATCTCGCCGATGCCCGGCGCCAGCACGTCCATCGCCGCGACCGTGCGCCCGTCGTCGTTGAGGCGCATGTAGAACGCCTTGATGCCGCTGGGGTAGTTCATGACGATGAGCGGCCGAGCGACGTGCTCCTCGGCGAGGTAGCGTTCGTGCTCGGACTGCAAGTCCATCCCCCAGCGCACCGGGAACTCGAACCTGCGCCGCGCGCGCTCCAGGATGCCGATCGCCTCGGCATAGTCCATGCGCACGAACTCGGTGTCCGCGATCCCCCGGAGCTTGGCGATCAGGCCCTTCTCGATGCGCTCCTCGAAGAACGCCATGTCCTCGCTTCGCTCCTCCAGCAACGCGCGCAGTACACTGCGCAGCAGGCGCTCGGCGAGGTCCGCGTCCTGCGCAAGACCGGCGAACGCGATCTCGGGTTCGACCATCCAGAACTCCGCCAGGTGGCGGCTGGTGTTCGAATTCTCCGCGCGGAAGGTCGGACCGAAGGTGTACACGCGGGTGAGCGCCAGACAGTAGGCCTCGACATTCAGCTGTCCGGACACGGTGAGGAAAGCCTCGCGCCCGAAGAAATCCCGCGAGAAGTCCACCCCACCCTCCGGCGTGCGCGGCAGGTTCGCGAGGTCCAGGGTCGAGACCCGGAACAGCTCCCCCGCGCCCTCCGCGTCCGCGGCGGTGATGATGGGCGTATTCACCCAGAAGAAACCGTTCTCGTCGAAGAAGCGGTGGATGGCCCGGGCGAGCGTGTGGCGCACCCGGGTGAGCGCGCCGATGATGCTGGTGCGCGGCCGCAGGTGCGCCAGCTCGCGCAGGAACTCCAGCGTATGGGGTTTGGGCTGGATCGGGTAGCTGTCCGCATCCCCGACGCCGGACACGAAGCGCACCGTCTCGGCCTGCATCTCGAAAGGCTGGCCCTTCGCCGGCGAGGGCACGATCAGTCCGGTCGCTTCGACCGCGCAGCCCGCGGTGAGTCGCAGCACGTCCGCTTCGTAGTTGGGAAGCGTCCTGGGCGCCACCACCTGCAGCGGGTGAAAGCAGGAGCCGTCGGACAGGTTGACGAAGGAGATGCCGGCCTTCGAATCGCGGCGGGTTCGAACCCAGCCTCGCGCGGTGACCGGCGCATCCTTCGGGGCGGCTCCGGAGAGGATTTCTCGAACGCTCAGGGTGACCATGATTTCATGCCGGAACAGGAGGAGCCGGGATGATAGCGCGCGGCCGCGGGTCCGCTCCGACAAGGGGCGTCGATGTTCCGGCCCCGGCGCCCCTCGGCAGCGGGTATCCGGCTGAGCGTGCCGCACGACGCCTTCGCCTTGACCCATCTTCGACAGTTTGTTCTTGAAGGTCTCGGAAATCCAATCGGGTCAAGGCGTCGCGGACGTGTCATGTCACGCCGTTTGGCGAGGAACGGGCGGTGGTGAGTCTTTCTCATGAAGGCCCCGATTGCCGGGGTAGCGCAACGCCACAGGCCTGGAACACTTTGGCGAGGCAGCCCGCGGTATCGGTGCGCAGCCGGTAGCCCTTGGCGTTGAGCGTCAGGTCGACCGGCTGCAGACGCCTTCGTTCACGCACACGACGTAGCGGCGGTCCTCGACCCACACTTCCTTGACCTTCAAGGGCGAAGGCGCCTTGAGGTCGTCGTTGTTTGCGTAGACCTGCTCAAAGCGCCCGGCCCGCGCGAGTAGCTGTTCGTTGGCTGCGCGCGTGCGACGCATGCGAACCCCCGGGATAGAGCGCCAGCCGCGCGCCTTGATTGGCTCGATCGCGGCCGCGCCGATCATGCAGCGGTCGGCGACGATGCACACTTCGCCCACCTTGAACTGCGTGCGCAGGCGCTCGAGCACGGCAAGGAGGCTGGTCACATCCGCGCGCTTACCCGGCCACATGTGGCTGCAAAGCGGCGATACCTTCGGAAGGCAGGCGCGCTCGGCAGCGTGGTTTCCCTGTCCGGGTGGACACCACCGCAGGCGCCGGTCACCGGCGTCGTGGAGTGAGCGAGTCGGCATGCCGGCAGATCGAGGGTCGATTCGAGCACCCTGGAAGTCATCCGCAACAGGTTCGTCGCCGTCGTGCGCGCAGTGACCGACAACCTGATCGGAGGCGCCGGCACCCCGATCGCGACCTGGATCAAGGACTTCCCGGTTGCGCTGCCGGACGCCGAGGGGGCCGACATCAGGCAGGCGCCGCAGAAGTTGCGGCATTCCTGCCGGCGGACTGATCCAGGCCCGCGCGGTCTTCCCCCGGGGAGGAAACCGATGCAAGCTCAGTCGGGCTTCGCCCCGGACACGGCGACGAGCTTACCCTTGTCGACGATTTCCTCGCGGCTGCGCGCGGCGAATTCCTGCGGCGTGCCGCCTGCCACCTCGAGTCCGGCGGCTGCGAGCTTGGAGCGCACGCCTTCCAGCGCCAGCGCCTTCACCGCGTCCTGGTGGACCTATCGCAGCACCGGCTGGGGCGTCGCGGCGGGCGCGAGCAGGCCGAACCAGGCGATCGCCTCGAAGCCGGGGAACCCCGATTCGGCAACAGTGACTACATCGGGGGCGGCAGCGCGCTCGATACGCGCGTACTCGCCGCCTGCCTCGACGGATTGCGCCGCTGCGGGCTGCCCGAGGGAAGCTGAGATTGGCGAGTGCGCCTTCTCGACCGGCGGCACGGGTGGCCGGCGGCTCCGAGGGAATCGGCTACGAGAGCGAGACGCATCCTCCTGTGCCTCGTTCAAGCCGCGCGCGCCTCGTGCGCCTTGGGCAGGCGCCCGCTCATGCGCCGCTCGGCCTGCCACAGAGCGTGGCGCACCTGCAGATCGATCCACAGCTGCGGCCCGTTGCCGAGGAATGCCCCCAGGCGCAGCGCCATCTCCGGGGTCACCGAGGCGCGCTCGGCGAGGATGCCGTGGAGCATCTGGCGCGACACCCCCAGCGCCCGCGCGAACGCGGCCACCGACAGGCCCAGGGCGGGCAGCGTGTCTTCGCGCAGGATGGCACCGGGATGCGTCGGGCAGCGGGTCTTACTCATCGTCACCCCTCAGTGGTAGTTCTCCAGGTCGACATCGATCGCGTTCTCGCCATCCCAGCCGAAGGTGATGCACCAGGGGCCGTTCACGTGCACGCTATAGCGCTGCGGGCGACCCTGCAGCGGGTGGAAGTCGAACCCCGGCACCCGAAGTGCCTCGGGTGTCTTCGCCGCGGCGATGGCGTCCAGCCTCCGCAGGGTCCGGGCGTGCAGGTCGGCACGCACCTTCGCCGATTTGCCGGTCTGCGCCAGCTCGCGCAGGCCCTTGTGCCGGAAACCGGAGATCACAAGGAAGCGTAAAGCGTTACCTGACGACTGTCAAAGTCTTTTCCAACGAGGTATGAGCCTGGAGGCCAGGGCGTTTGCAAACGGCGTTCAGGACCGCGTACGATACGACTGTGCCGGGGCAAAGCATGTACAGCACGAACCATGACGCGTGATCTTCACGCAAACCACAGGGAGATTCGAATGCGAAGCGCTCTTCGAGTAACGCTGCTCGTCGCCGCGTCACTTCTTGCCACTCCGGCGTTCGCGCAGCAGCCGTCCTGGCCGGCACGACCGGTCCAGATCGTCGTTCCGCTCGCCGCCGGCGGCACCGCCGACGGAACGGCGCGGGTTCTCGCCGAGAGGCTCTCCACGATGTGGCCGCAACGCGTCTACGTCGAAAACAAGCCCGGCGGCAACACCATCATCGGCACCGATGCAGTCGCCAAGGCGAAGCCGGATGGCTACACACTCGGGCTCGGCATCATCACCTCGCAGGCGGCCAATCAGTTTCTTTTCAACGAGCTCCCGTACGATACGGAGAGGGATTTCACGCCGCTCGCCTTGCTCGCGATCAGCCCCATCTTCCTGATCGTCCACCCCTCCGTGCCGGCCAGCAACCTGCAGGAGTTCATCGCCTACGCGAAATCCAATCCCGACAAACTGTCCTACGCGACGACCGGCTACGGTTCATCGTTTCACATTGCCACCGAGCAGTTCATGACACGAGTCGGGATCCAGATGGTGCATGTCCCGTACAAGGGCATGGGCGTCGCCGTGGTCGATCTGCTGGCGGGCACCGTCCAGGTGGCCCTGGACGTATCCACCATGGCTCAGGTGAGACAGGGAAAGCTGAAGGTGCTGGGCGTCGTGGGCGACAAGAGGTTCGAAGGGGCGCCATCCGTGCCGTCATTCGCGGAACAGGGCGTGACCGGACTGGAGGTGAGCACCTGGCTGAGTCTGCACGCCCCGGCGCACCTCGATCGCGACATTCAGAGGCGAATCAACGCCGACGTCAATCGCGTTCTGAAGGTGCCCGATGTTCGCCAGAAGCTGCTCGCAATGAATTACGTCGCCGCTGGCGGTTCGCCGGAGGATTTGACTGCGTTCCTTGTCTCCGAGCGCAAGAAGATCGGCGGCATCATCAAGGCGCGGAACATCAAACTTCAACAATAGCGGGACGATGTCGGCTTTCGTCTTGCCCGGGCGATCCGCGGCGGGAAGGTCGTTCTCGGGGCGAAACCCGGCGACAGGGCGCAGGATCGATCGTGATCATCCCGCGCCCGTCGATACGTGGCGCCGGGCTGCCGCCTGGTTCGGGCTGGGTACACGGGGCCGGGCGGGTTTGAAGCCGCGTACCGCCCCTGGAGGCGGCGAACGCCCGGCAACCCATCGACTCCTTGCGTGCGCTCCGGGACCCTTCACCCCGCGAATCAAGGGGCGCGTCCGGCTCGCCTCCGACAAGTCTGAGCGGCGCGACTCGCCGAAGGGCCGCCAGGAGCGAACGTGCGAGGCCGTGCCGTCTCGCTGATACCATCGCGTATCCGAAAAACACTGATCAGGAGGACTGTTCATCATGGCATGGGGAAGCGTAACAGGCAGTGCGGTCGTCGAAGGCGAAATCGCCTGGAAGCGCGAGCCGACCCCGCCCGGGCGCCGCTTGCAGGACAAGGTCGTGGTCGTTACCGGGGCGTCACGCGGTTTCGGAAAGCTGATCGCGCTCGCCGCCGCCGGAGAAGGCGCTCACGTCACGGTCACCTACGTGAAGAACAAGGCCATGGCCGAGGACGTGGCGGATGCCGTGCGCCAATCCGGACGCAAGGCAACGGCTCTGCGTTGCGACATCGCGAAGCTCGAGGACGTGCGCGCGCTCGCGGACGCCGTGTGGAAGGAGTTCGGGCGTTGTGACGTGCTGGTCAACAATGCCGGCGAGACGGCTGCCGACAAGATGTCGTGGCGCGACCTGCGCGAACCCGTCATCGATCACATTCTCGGCATGGATATCAAGGGAACGATGTTCTGCACTCACGAATTCGGCCAGCGCATGCTTGACCTGCAACAGGCCGGCAGCATCGTCAACATCGGCTCGAACGTCATCAGTACCGGGAGCCCGCGCGCACCCGAATATGCGGCTGCGAAGTATGCCATCCTGGGCATCACGAAGTCTTACGCGCTCGCCCTGGCTCCCTATGTGCGCGTCAACTTCGCCGGTCCGGGATGGATGGACACCCAGTCCCTGAAGGAGCGGGAGGACTGGACGCCGGAGCGGCGCAGGTTCCTGGTCGACAACACGCCGCTGCGCGCGATCGGCGACCCCGTCAATCTGGTACCCGTCGTACTGTTCCTCGCAAGCCAGGACGCGCTGCACATGACCGGCAATAGCGTCATCTGCGACGGCGGCTTCAGCATGCCCGGCGCGTGATCTCCCGGGCGCGTGGAACCCGGCCGAGATCGGGCGCGATACGGCAGCACCGGATTGGAGCGACCCGCTGCGCCGGGACGGCACGGCGCCTGCCGCGCCGGCCGGATCGAGGCTGAACCGGGACGCACTTTGCAGGCGCACTGTGCGGACTTTCTTTGCAACAGGAGCATTCCAACGTGACGACTGATTCCCTCGCCGCGCGCGTGCTGGCGGCTATCGACGAGCAGCGCATCGTTCAGGACGTGGTCGACATGGTGAATATCCACAGCCCGACAGGTTCCGAGGCGGCGATGGGCGATTACATGGAAGCGCGTTACGCCGAAATCGGATTGCAGGTCTTCCGCCAGGAGGTCGAACCCGGCCGTCCCAATATTTTCGGCCTCCTGCGCGGGACAGGCGGCGGCCCGGTGCTGCAGTTCGACGGCCACCTGGACGTTTCCTTCACCGGCAGGGAGGCGTTCATGCGCGGCGGCGCGTCGATCGCCGGCGCGCGGGTCGGCGAAGCCGACGGCGAGAAGTGGATCTTCGGTGCCGGCGCCTACAACATGAAGGCGGCGCACGCGAGCTATCTTGCGGCGGTCGCCGCGATAATGAAATGCGGCATCAGGCTGCGCGGCGACATCATGCTGTCGGCGACCTCCGGTGAAATCGAAGCATCGCAGGTCGATGAGTTCCAGGGCGCCTACTATCGAGGCAACGGCGCGGGCGCCGCGCACGCCGCTTCGCACGGTATCGTGCCCGACTTCGCGATCCTGGGTGAGCCGACGGAGTTCAAGCTCATGCTGGGCCATTTCGGCTCTTTCTGGAGCAAGATCTCGCTGACGGGCGGCACCGTGATTCACACCGCGCATACGCGCGGGCTGCCCAACAAGATCGAGCAGTTACCGCTCGTCATCGAAGCACTCAAGGCGTTCAAGGCCCGGTTCGAACAATCGACCGAGCACAAAGGGTACAGGGGACTGGTCAACATCTCGGCCGTCCAGGGGGGGCGGCCGTGGAAAGGTTCGCGCAGTCCCGATGCAGTCAGCCTGTATATCGATGTTCGTTTTCCGCCGACGTGGTCACCCCTGAAAGTCAAGGCGCGAATAGACGCCGTCGTCGATGACCTGAATTCCAGGCAGCCCGAGTTGAAGCTGGAACACCAGCCCTACTGCACCAATCCGGGCACCGAGATCAGCGAGCAGGACTACGTCGCGCAGGCGCTGAGCCGCGGTCATCAGGCGGTTCTCAACAGACCCCTGGAAACCTCCTACGAACTCTGGTACTCGAACGCGCCGCCGCTGAATGCCATGGGCGCCCAGGCGGTGAATTACGGGTGCGCCGGGGCGCGCAAGATCAAGGGACTCACGCTGTCGGACCGCGATCGGGAATACGTGCACATCGGCGATGTCGTCGATTGCGCCAAGGTCTACGCTCTGGCGGCTCTCGACATCTGTTCCAAGACGCGAAAGGAGGTAAGGCCCGACCTGTTCTGAGGTCAATCGAACGCTCTCCTGTGCAAGGCGGCGGTGGACAGAGAGTCTCTTCAAAGGAGTTTTTTGTCGCGGAAATAGCGTTCGGCGCCCGGATGCAGTGGAATCGGCGTGCGGCAGGCGGCGCGCGCGTCCAAGGGATAGGACACGGGGCTGCGCTCGGGCGGCAGGTGGCGGTACTGCTCCTCGAGACCCGACCACTTTTCCACCAGGCACCACGACAGGCCATACGCGACGTCATCCGGCAGGTCGGTGGTCGTGACCAGCAGGAAATGGGAAAAATCGAGGAACTCCATCTCGCGGTCCATACCACGCAGGTAGCCCTTGGGCAGCCTCGCGCTCGGCCAGCCGAGGTCCCGAATCAGGGCATCGCGTGCGCGCTGCTCGATCTCAATGAAATCGAAGTCGATCTTGTCCGTCATGGCGCGCCAGTATTGGGTCATTACAGCTTCCTGCATGATGGCGTCGGCGTTGCCGGCAAGCACCTCGTTGACGCAGGCGCGCGGCGTCTCGTTCTCGATGTAGCGCCCGCCCCAGGATTCGAACTCGCGGCGGCTGATGCCGCTTTTCGCCATCACGTACTGAGCCGCCATACCCATGAAGTTGTCGCCGTCGTCGAGGCCGACGCTGATGCGCAGCGGCGGTTTCTTCTCGCGCAGATCGCCGAACGACGCGACGCCGAATTCCTTGCGTACCGCGAAGATGAGGCGATCGTGCTGTGGAACATGTCCCAGAGCCCGCAGGTGCGGGTAGAACTCGTCCGCGCAGGGACCGCGGCCGTCGAGGGCCATGGCGACGAAATGCGCCGGCGTCACCAGCGCGACGTCGACCTCGCCGCGGCCCACCGCCCGGAGATTGCGCATCGCGCCGTTTCCGTTCCAGATGGCGATGCGGGTGTGCGGGCCGCATAAGTTGACCATTTCCGAACTCAACCAGCCGAACGCGCGGTGCAGGTTGGCGTTGCCCCAGTCTCCCATGAAGTTGAGCGTGATCGAACGCTTTAGCACAGGTGTCGACATCGAGGCTTCCTCTCTTGAATGACTCTAATTGAACATGGTGGACACGAGCCACAGCGACAGCGGCGGGAAGGCGGCAACAATGGCGATGCGCACGAGATCGGCGGCGACGAACGGCATGACTCCGCGGAACACATCCGCCATCGGCACGCCGGCGAGGTTCTTGGCCACGAACATGTTGAGACCGAACGGCGGCGTGATCGCGCCGGTCTCGACCACACACAGCATCAGAATGCCCCACCAGAGAATGTTGTAGTCCATCGCAAGGATGAGCGGGCTCACGATCGGCACCGTGATGATCATTATGGTGTAGGACTCCATGAAGGTGCCGAGCCCGATGTAGATGGCGAGCAGCAGCGCCACAATCGCGAACGGCGACCAGTCGAGTGCGGCGACCGCCTTGGTGACTGCCTCGGCAAGACCCGACAGACCCATGAAATAGGAGAAGATCAGCGCACCGACGATGATCAGGTAGATGATTGCCGTAGTGATGGTGGTCTCCGCGATCAGGTTCAGAAACCTGCCGCGTTTGAGTTTGCCTCGATGCAAGGCCACGAGAAAGGTCGCGGCGACGCCGACTGCGGCAGATTCGGTGATGGTGAAGACGCCGATGTAGATGCCCCCGAGCACCGTGCCGAACGTGAAGGCGAGCGCCCCGCAGCGCTTGAGCGCGGCCGCCAGCGCGCCGGGTTCGCGGCGCGCGGCGCCGGGCGCGGCGTCCGGGCACAGCCGCACGTAGCACCAGATGGTGACGAGATAGAGGGCGACCGCGAGCGCGGCTGGACCCACCGCAGCAATGAACAACTGGCCGATCGAAGCCTCGGTGAGCAGAGCGAACACGATCAACGGCGCCGAGGGCGGCACCAGAGCGCCGAGCGTGCCGCCCGCCGCGATGGTGCCGGTCGCCAGCGCAGTGCTGTAGCCGCGCGCCTTCATCTCCGGCAGGCCGACCCGACCGATAGTCGCCACGGTCGCCACCGACGAGCCGGTCACGGCGCCGAACCCGGCGCAACCGCCGATGGTTGCCATCGCCAGACCGCCGCGCAGCCGCCCGAGCAGGGCGTGCGCGATCGCGTAAATGTCATCGGACAGCCCGGCGGCAGCCGCCAGACTGCCCATCATCAGGAACAGCGGCAGCACGGAAACGTTGGCGTTGGCGAGGAACGAAACAATCTGGATCGCGAGCGTGCTGAGCGAAGCCTCGGTATTCGTGAGGACTGCTGTGCCGACAATACCGACAATACCCATGGCCGGGCCGACTGGCACCAGGATCATCAGCGGCAGCCACAGTGCGCCCAGCGCCACCAGCGCCAGCGTCGTAGCGCCCATCGTGCTGCCCGCGATCAGCGCTGCGTACAACAGCAGGGTGAGCGCGACGACGGCGCCAATGATGGCACGACCGCGGCGGTCCTCAGGGCTGGCCGGCGCCGCCCATACCTCGGACCAGTACTTCGCAATCACGATCACCTGCATCGGGACGCACAGGCCGAGAATCGCCGTCGCCACCCACCAGAACGGCGCCGTGGGGATGCCGATGATCATCGTGGCGTCGGCCCGCAACCCGACTCGGTGAGCGTGGACGCCCAGCCGCCAAGCCACGAGCGCCAGGAATACGAGCATCATGAGCGCGCCGATCAGCTCGCCGAGCTTGACCTGCCTGGGGCCGAGCATTCCCTGGAGCAGATCGATCGTGATGTGGCTGCGCTCCATGATTCCGACCGGGAACGTTGCCACCACGATCACTGCCATGAGCAGCGAGCTTATCTCGACGAGCCCGCGGACGGGCATGCTGAGAAAGTAACGAAGCGCGATATCGACGACGGTGAGAATCGCGAGCGCCAGCATTCCCCCGATCGCGAGGATACCGATACGCCGCGACAATACGATGCACCAGCGCTCGACACCGTCCAGCAGGAGACTCTGCGGATGGTCGCGCCTGTGCGATTCACCAGCGCTCGACATCGCGCCAGCAGGCGACTCTGCGCGGATCAGCCCTCTGTCACTTGCCGGATTTCGCGCTCTTCACGGCCGCAAGGTAGCCCTCGTACACCGCCTTGCCGTTCGGCGTACGCTGCGCCCAGCTGTCGATGACCGGCTGCACCGCCTTTTGCCAGCGCGTGACCTCGGCCGGCGGCAGCGGCTGAATGGGGGCGTTCCTGCCCTGCTTGATCTGCTGATCGAGGAAGGCCCACGCGCGTTTCTCCTCGGCGTCGTTCGACTTGCCGAGCGCCCGCGAGAGCGCTTCGCCCGAATGCTTCTCGATGGCCTCCTTGGCTCTCGCAGGCAGGCCGTCAAAGCGAGTCTTGTTCATAATCAGCATGGCGCCCGCGCCGACGACCTCGAGTTTGAGCCAGTGCCTGGAAACCTCGTTGTACTTGAACTGGCGCATGGCTGTGATGGACCCGAGAAAGCCATCGACTACGCCTTTGCCGATGGCTTGATATATCTGGTCGACGGGAATATTCACCGGCACGCCGCCCAGCGCAGTCACGACATCAGCGCGCAGTCTGCCGGAGACGGCGATCTTCATACCCTTGAAGTCTTCCAGCTTGCCCATCTGCTTTTCACGCGACGCAAGCGAACCGCCGGGCCACGTCGTGACGGCGAGCAGCTTCACCTGGTCGTAGTCGCTGGCGGCCAGCCCGCTAGCGACGACCCGCCACAGCGCCACCGCGCCCGGTTCCGCGGCGTCGTAGGCGAACGGCAGCTCGACCACGGACGACTTGACGAACTTGTTCGGGACCGTGCCCTGAAGGGCCCAGGCGATGTCAGCCGCGCCGTTGAGCACGGTGTCGTACATGTTGCCGGCGTGGCCCAGAACACCGCCGCCGTAATGCTTGATGGTGATGGTTCCACCCGAGTCCTTGCTCACGGCCTCCGCCCAGGGGAGCACGGTATCGACGTAGAAGTAGGACGTGGGCGGACCGAATGTCGCAAGCTTGAGTTCTGTCTGCGCGGCGGCGGCACCGGTCAGCAGCGCGAGCGCGCACGCTGCCCACACCGGACGGATCACGAGATTGCACATGAGTCTTCCCCTTTGCTCTATTCCATGATCGTGTTGAACTCTCAGGCGTTCTGGCCAACCGGCCCCTGGCGCGGCACGGCGACCAAGATCCGGTCGCCCTCGACTTTGACTTCGTAAGTCTTGAGATCGACCGTGCACGGCGCACCGACCGCCTTGCCGCTGCAGATATCGAAGGTCCCGCCATGCATGCGGCACTCGATCAGAGTGCCGTCAATGTAGCCCTCGGCCAGATGCGCGCGCCCGTGCGTGCAATAGCCTTCCGTCGCGTAGAAAGTGCCTCCGAGGTTGTAAATGGTGAGTTCCAGATCACCGATGGTGGCCCGCTTCGGCTGCCCGGGGCGCACGTCGGACACCGACAAGGCCGGAAGGAATTCGTGATCGACCGGAATTTCGCTGTCCGCTTCGATGCGCTGCGCGGGCTCGCTCATGATCATGTCGCAGGTGCTGCATGACCGCTCTGCTGAGCGGCACTCTTCATGATGGCGCGAGCCTCGACCACGACCTGGGTGCGCCGACGGTAATCCTGCCAGCCCCAGGAATCTACGGGGAACGAGGCGCTGACATGGCCGCACTTCTTGCAGGTGCGGTTCTCGATCCGCTCGTTGAAGAACTGGGCCGTCGCAGCTGACTGCGAGACCGTCGGCAGCCCGACGATCTGGGGATCAATCTCACCGGACAGCGGATCGGGGAATTCAAGTCCGTAGTCGCGCCGGAAGATCTCCTCGCCGCACTTCTCACACATCAACATGATCGCCTCGGCCTCCGGAATGCCCACTGCCAGGCGCAGGGTGATCACGTGCACGGAGATCATGTCGGGATCGGAAGGCTGGCCCGGTTTGTCGCCGACCGGATGAGTCAGCGGCCCGACGGAGGCGATGCCGGGCCGCAGGTGCGGCATGCCGCGCACCCCGAAACACACGTTCGCTTCCTGCACGGTATTGAAATGCACGAAGTATCCGCGCGGGCCGCGGCCCTTGAGATCGAACAGCGCCACGCACGGCACGATGGCGCCGGGGTCGAAATAGGAAAACAGCGGCGACAGGGCGGCGTGCGCGTTGCGCGCAAAGTCGTAGACGTTGTTCTTGAGCGGTACCTTGCTTTCGCCGGCGGGCGCAATCTCGCTGCGTGACGGGCGGCGCGCTCGCTCGTTTGGCAGAGGTTCGCCTCGCGCCGCCAACCGCTCCCGATCCGCGGATTCCGCTGCGCGGATCTCCTTCGCCAGCGCTTCCCAACCGAACGGCGCCAGATCGATCTGCGGCAGCACCGTGCCAGTGGTCGGGCAGGTGCGCATGCGCGCATTCTCGTTGAAGGTGCGACTCGCGCGCAGATACCCTTCCTGCGGTAGCTCCCGGGCGCAGTCCCAGGTGACGCGCGCGATCTCCTCGTGGGTCTTCGGCGAATACCACGCAACCGCCTCCAGGCCCGCCTCGGCCGCCTTGTAACGCAGATGAATCGACTCCGATTGCGGCACGATGCGATGCGGCGTGCCGGCCGGAACATAGACGAAATCGCCGAGCTGAAGATCGAAATAGTTGACCGACGAAGCGCGGAATTCGACCCGGGCGGCGCCTGACATCTGCGCGATCACGCAGTCCTGTTCGCAGATCAGGAAGAACGGCTGGACGCGGTCGTTGCGGCTGAGATGCAGTTGCGGATCGATTCCCAGCTCCAGCATCGGACATTCATCGTAAGGGCGGCGCGCAGCAGCGCTGGCGTAGATGTCGAAGCGATTCTTGCGTTGCATACCGAAATCCTCCTTTTGGATGATGCGGTCGATTATTGCGACGTTGACAGCGCGCTGTCAACGCGTCGTAGAATGGTCCGGCATTCCGCCGAGTAAGAAAATGCGCAAGACCGACTTACCCATCCGTCCGTGACCAGCGGCAGCCGCACCTTCGTCGTCGTCGGCGCCGGGCAGGCGGGGGGCTGGACAGCGAAGACGCTCCGCGACGGCGGCTTCGACGGGCGCATCATCCTCATCGGCGAGGAAGAGCATCCGCCCTACGAGCGGCCGCCGCTTTCCAAGGAAATCCTGGCCGGCGCCAAGCCGCCCGAAGCCGCGTACTTGTGGCCAGCGAAGTCGTGGGACGACTGGGAGGTCGAGCTCAAGCTCGCCCGCCGTGCGACTCGCCTCGACTGCGGCAACCGCCGTGTCGAGCTTGCCGACGGCGAAGTGATCGTCTACGAGCGGCTCATGCTGGCGACCGGGGCGCGCGTGCGCAGGCTCGTACTGCCCGGGGCGGAGCTCGCCGGGGTGCATTACCTGCGCACAATCCCCGACGCCCTCGCCATCAAGACGGCGATCGAGCCCGGAAGCCGCGTCCTCGTGGTTGGCGGCGGCTGGATCGGGCTCGAGGTGGCGTCGGCCGCGCGTCAGCTCGGTGCCGAGGTGACGCTGATCGAGGCGCTCGACCAGCTGTGCGTCCGGGGGCTCACGCGCGACCTCGCCGGCTACCTCGAGGACGTCCACCGCCGGAACGGTGTCGATGTGCGCCTCAAGACCACGGTGACACGCCTTGAAGGCAACGGCCGCGTGGAGCGCGCGGTACTGTCCGACGGCACCACGCTGGCGTGCGGGCTCGTGGTGATCGGCATCGGCATCGTACCCAACGTCGAGCTGGCGCGCGACGCCGGACTGGCGACGGCAGACGGCATCGTGGTCGACGACCGAGGCCGCACCTCGGATGCGCACGTCTTCGCCGCGGGCGACGTGACCAATCATCCGAACGTGCCCACTGGGCAGCGCGTGCGACTCGAGTCGTGGGAGAACGCGCAGAATCAGGCCATTGCCGTCGCCAAGGCGATGCTGGCCGCGAACCCCGAAGAGGCGGCCGCCTACAGCGAGATCCCTTGGTTCTGGTCCGACCAGTACGACATGAACATTCAGCTCATGGGTCTGCGGCAAGCCTGGGACAGCACGGTGACGCGAGGCGACCCCGCGACCGGCGCGTTCACCGTGTTCTATCTGGCTGATGGACGCATGGTCGGTTGCTCAGGCGTCAACACAGGCCGCGACGTGCGCTTCGCCCGCCGCCTGATCCGATCCGGCCGTACGTTCGAGCCGGCCGCACTGGCCGACGTGCTGGTACCGCTGCAGGCGCTGATGAATTAGGTGCAACGCGCTGGCCTGCTCGCACGTCGCACTGGTGGCAGTCCAGCGTGGTGCGGATGCAGGGTCTGGTGTCGTGCCGGCTGAATACGCCGCCCCGGTCTTGCCGCTGCCTCACCAAGGTGAGCCCTCGGCGCTCGATCCTGCCGGGGTCAGCGGTGGAGGACCTCCACGGACCGCATCCCGTCCGCCGTCCACAGCCGTGAAGGAAAGTTTCAGTGCCTCAGTGCCCATTGCCTGCCGACACGGAACGACTGAGGCTGCCAGTCTCTCACTTGTTCCTCAGACCCGCCTTGTCTATGACGACTCGCCATCGCTCGATGTCGTTGCTGAGCCGCGCATGAAGGTCTTCCGGCGTGCCGATCATCGGCTCCGTCCCGAGCGCGAGAAGACGCTGCTTGATGCGGTCCTCATGCAGCGTCGCGTTGATCTCGCGATTGAGCCGCGCGATGATCGGGCCCGGCGTGCCGGCGCGAACGAAGATGCCGAACCATGACGCCGCATCGAAACCCGCCAGCCCGCCCTCTTGCGCGGTGGGAACGTCGGGCAGTACGGCCGAGCGTTTCGCGCCCGTTCCCGCAACGGCGCGCAGGCTTCCATCCTTGAGCTGCGCCACAATGGCGGCGTAGGTGTGAACGATCAGGTCGAGGTCGTTGCGTAACAGTCCGATCGCCAGCTCGCCGGTATTGCGGTGCGGCACCAGCGCCGCCTTGATTCCCGAGCGCTGGATGAACAGATGGGTGACCAGATTGCCGGTCGTGCCCGGCGCCGAGGTGCCGACGTTCAGGCCTTCCGGCCTGGCGCGCGCCGCCGCGACGATGTCGGCGATCGACCGCAGGCTCGATCTTGCATTGACCACCAGCACGTGGTCGAAAGTCGCGATGCTCGCCACCGGCGCAAAGTCATTCACCGGATCGAACGGCAGGGTGGTGAGCGAGACGCTGGTGGCCGTGCCGTTCGCGAGCAGCGTTATCGTATGCCCGTCGGGCGCCTGCGCGAGCACCGCCTTTGCCGCGGGGATGCCGAAGGCCGCGGGTTGGTTCTCGACCACGACGCCCTGGCCCAGCCGCTTGCCCAGCTCCACGCCAACGATGCGTGCGTGAATGTCGGCGATACCGCCGACGGCGAACGGGATGACGAAACGGATCGGCCGCGCGGGATAGTCGCTCTGCGCCCGGGCGCCCCCGGCGAGTGCGATGCTCAGCACAAGCGTCATGACGCTGATCACGCCAACGCTACCGGCCATTCGCATTCGTCTTCTCCTCTCGATCTTCCAATCTGCTCCACGGGATATTCGAAGCTTTGCGCTTGCGGGCGGCGGCCACCGCACTGGCTTGCGGCCGCAGCGTTCGGCCTCGCGCGCGTCACGCCGCACTGCTCCGCCGCACTGCTCGGCGGCGAGCTTGCTCGTAGCGTTCCGGCTTGTCAAGGACTGGCGCTTGACCTGAATCAAGCCGAGGGGATGTGCGCGGCGCGCGCCTCGCGTTCGACAGCGCGCTGTCCCCGGCGTGCGTGGAAACGGGATCACGTCGCGCGCGTTCGACAGGCCGCTGGCGCTGGTGCGCGGCCGCAGTTGCGCCCGCTCGCGCAGGAACCCCAGCGTATGGGCTCGGGCTGGACCGGGTAAGCGTCCGGGGCCTCGACGCCGGACACGAAGCGCACCGCCTCGGCCTGCATCTCGAAAGGCCGGCCCTTCGCCGGCGAGGAAACGATCCCGGTGAGGTTTTTCCGAACGCTCGGGGTGACCCTGACGTCACGTCGGAATTGATGGAGTCGGGTTGATAGGTGCCGCTCCGAACGCGTACCGTGCACTGCCGGCGCTGCGCGCACGGTCCGCGCGACGTCTAGAATGGAGCGCGCTTCATCGGGCTCGCACTGCAGTCGCTGCGGGCACTTCCCGTCCTACCCGACACCGAAGGAGAATCGAAATGCCCATTCGCATCGGCGACGAAGCTCCCGACTTCACCGCGGAGACCACGCAGGGAAAGATCCGCTTCCACGAATGGATCGGCAACCAGTGGGCGATCCTGTTCTCGCATCCAAAGGACTTCACCCCGGTGTGCACCACCGAGCTGGGCTACATGGCCCGGCTCAAGCCCGAGTTCGACAGGCGCAACACCAGGATTATCGGGCTCTCCATCGACCCGGTCGCCGACCACGGCCGCTGGCTGAAGGACATCGAGGAAACGCAGGGCAGCGCGGTCAACTACCCGCTGATCGGCGATCCGGAACTGTCGGTCGCCAAGCTCTACGACATGATCCACCCCAATGCGAGCGGGGCCCAACCGCGCAGCGCCGCCGACAACGCGACCATCCGCTCGGTGTTCCTCATCGGTCCGGACAGGAAGGTGAAGGCGATGCTGGTGTACCCGATGAGCTCGGGGCGGAACTTCGACGAGGTGCTGCGGCTGCTCGACTCGCTGCAATTGACTGCGCGCGAGAACGTGGCGACGCCGGTGAACTGGAAGCCCGGACAGGACGTCATCATCCCGACCTCGGTGTCCGACGAGGATGCGAACAGGAAGTACCCGCAGGGCTTCAAGACCCACAAGCCCTACCTGCGGACCGTCTCCCAGGTGAAGTAGCGGCCGGCGGTAGGGCTCTCGTCGAACAGGGGCGCCGTGGCGCCCCTGTTCATTTTCGAGGACCTGGAGCCAGCCCATCGTGGCCGAAAACCGCGCCAGCGCCCCCGGCACCGTCAGGGCGGCAGCCTGCCCTGAGAGCGAGGGGCCTTCAGCTGCCCGCGATTGTCCCAGCAGCCCCAGAACATGAAGGCCGAGAGTACCCAGAACACCGGCCCCACGCCGGTCGCCGCGCCGATCGCCCCCGAGAGCAGAGGGACCAGGGTGTGGCAGACGTTCTGCAGCAGCACCCGCAGGCCCACCACCTCGCCGGTGCGCTCCGCCGGCGAGGCGTCGTAGAGCAGGGCGTTGGTCATCGGCCCCGAGACGCCCAGCCCCAGACCCAGCCAGAAGCACACCGCGAGCAGCAGCGTGTAGTCCGCCGTGAGCGGCATGACGAGAAAGCTGGCGGCGGCCATGAACAGCGCCGTCACCATGAGCTGCCAGGGAGTCAGCCGGGGGAGCAGCAGCGGCAGCACCACGCGGACCAGCATCGTGGCCGCGGCGAAACAGCCCAGCAGCGTGCCGATGCGGGTGGCGTCCAAACCGATCTGCAGGCCGTAGAGCGGTATCATGAAGTTCACCACCGCCCAGGTGCCGTTGGTGAGCACCGATGCGGCGTAGATGCGGCGCAGCGCCGCATCCCGCAACAGGTCCCGCAGGCTCCCCGCGGCCGCCTCGCCATGCGCCCGGGCGCGTCGGGGCGCGGGCCCCGGCAGGCGCAACCAGCCGAACAGCACACAGGGGAAGATGGCGAAGCCGATCGCCGCCAGCAGCACGAAGCTGAGCGCATGGCCGGCGTGATCGATGGCCAGGCCCGCAGCGATGGGCCCGGCGAAGGTCGCCGCGGAGTTGGCAAGCGCCGAGTAACTGAAGTTCTTCGCCCGGTCCTGCGGCCGGCCGTGCTTGCCCACCAATTGCTGCTGGGCGATGTGCACCACGTTGTGAAAGGTGCCGACCAGCGTTCCGACCACGAACAGCGCGACCACGTCGCGCCAGAAGAAGGGAATCACGCCACCCGCGGTCATCGTGAGCGCGGCCACGAGCAGCGGTACCCGCGACCCGGCCCGGTCGATCCAGCGCCCGACCTGGACCGAAGTGAGCGCCGCGAGCAGGCCGAACAGGGCGGCGAGCACGCCGACCACCATGGCCGAGGCGCCGAGGTGCGCGGCGTACAGCAGTACCGCCAGGCGTATGCCGGTATACGCCAAGTGGTTCAACAGCGTCAGCAACAGCAAGAAAACGAGTGAACCCAATGCGCACCCCGTGCCGGCCCGCCCGCCGCTTCCCGGGCGCAAAAAAGGCAAGAGGATACGCGCCGCGTCGTGCCCATGCCTGAACAGAGGCTTCGTCCATCAGCGCCTTGCCGCGAGGCGCCTCCCTGCGCTCATGAACTCGCCGGCCGAGTTCATCGACCCGCCGGCGCAGCCGGCGCCCGGCACCTCGCGCCGCAGCGCGAGGCCGCGTTCGAAGAGTTCGCCCATCGTCTCCTTCTCGCTCATGCCGCGCTCCTGGCGGGTTGGAAAAATCCCCAGCGGCGAGTCCAAGGTCCGACGGCGCGCAGCGCGCGCATCCCTCGGCGGGAGGGATGCGCATTCATGTTTATACTTGCCGCTCGCCCCCATGAGCACCAGGAATCCTGCCGATGAAGCCCAGAATGTGCCTCGCCGCCTACTTCAACCCCACCGGCCACCACGTCGCTTCCTGGCGGCATCCCCGCGCCCAGCGCGACGCCCACATCAGCATCGAGCACTACGTGGAGATCGCGCAGAGCGCGGAGCGGGCGAAGTTCGACATGATCTTCCTCGCCGACGGGGTGGCCACGCGGGAGGCGCACATGGACGCGCTGTCGCGCTCGGTGCAGTTCGTGGCGCACTTCGAGCCGCTCACCCTGCTCGCGGCGCTGGCGATGGCGACCCAGCGCATCGGACTGGTGGGCACCGCCTCGACCACCTACAACGAGCCCTACCACGTGGCGCGCAAGTTCGCCTCGCTCGACCATATCAGCCACGGGCGCGCCGGCTGGAACCTCGTGACATCGGTGCAGAAGGCGGAGGCGCGCAACTTCGGGCGCAGCGGCGTCGACGCGCACGAAGTGCGCTACGCAAGGGCGCGCGAGTTCGCGCAGGTGGTGACCGGCCTGTGGGACAGCTGGGACGACGACGCTTTCGTGTACGACGTGGACAGCGGTCTGTTCTTCGAGCCGGAGAAGATGCATGTGCTGCGCCACCAGGGCGAGTACTACTCGGTCGAGGGCCCCTTGAACGTCCCGCGGCCGCCGCAGGGCTGGCCGGTGATCGTGCAGGCGGGCGCCTCCGACGAGGGGCGCGAGCTGGCGGCCGAGTACGCCGAGGCGATCTTCAGCCCGCATCTCACCATCGAGCAGTCCAAGGCCTACTACGACGACGTGAAGGGCCGCATGGCGAAGTACGGCCGGGATCCGGACCACCTCAACCTCCTGCCGGGGCTTTCCGTCATCGTCGGCGCCACCGATGAAGCCGCGCGCGAAGATTTCGAGTATCTGCAGTCGCTCATCCACCCCATGGTGGGGCGGGAGATTCTCTCCACCATGCTGGGGCGCATGGACCTCTCCTCGTTCGACCCCGACCAGCCGCTTCCCGACCCGCTGCCGCACCAGGGCGGCAGCAAGGGCCACTTCGAGAGCATCGTCGCGCTGGGCAAGCGCGAGAACCTCACCGTGCGCCAGCTCGGCGCGCGCGTCGCCGGTGCGCGCGGCAAGAACGCCATCCACGGCAGCCCCGCGACCGTCGCCGACTACATGGAGTCCTGGTTCAAGTCGGGCGCCTGCGACGGCTTCTGTGTGATGCCGCCGTACATTCCGGGCGCGCACGACGACTTCTGCAAGCTCGTCGTCCCGGAGCTGCAGAAGCGAGGCCTGTTCCGAAGCGAATACGAGGGGAGAACGCTGCGGGAGAACCTGGGGCTGCCGAGGCCGCAGAACCG
>JADLDQ010000319.1 GCA_020846575.1 Burkholderiales bacterium | reverse complement strand
GTCAACGCTTCAGCGTTGCCCTCGCGAGCAACTCCGCATGACTCGGGGCCGGTGTGGGTCGCTACACCTTCACCGTGTAACTCTTTCATTTACAACACCTCGCCGGTTTAGCCGGCGCACAAGGAGATCGAGATGCCGACCTACAGCTCGAAAGGCCACTACGATGCATACGGTGACGATCAGAAGATCTTTCCTTACAGGAAGCGGATAAAGCCCATCTGCATTCTCGACGATCGCGGGCGCCTGATACCCGAAGTCGAAGAGATCGTTCAACTCGTAAAGCAGGCCGGCGCCTTTCTGGCGTCCGGTCATCTCTCGACCCTGGAAGTCGATGAACTGGTGAAGCGCGTAAAGGAGGTCGGCTGCAAGATGGTCGTCGTGACTGTCTCGACGGATCTGCCCGGCTATCCACTCGATGCCCAGGTGAGCTGGGCCTCGGACTCCGTCTTCATGGAACATGCCTACGCCGCCATCTCCGAAATGCCGCATCAGAAAACGCCGATCGAAACGATCGTCCGGCAGATCCGCACCGTGGGGGCCGAAAAATGCCTGCTCGCCACGGACGCGGGCAACATGCTGCTTCCCAGGAACGTCGAAGCGATGCGAGAGTTTGTCGAACGTCTGCTTCAGGCAGGTCTGGCCGAGAAGGAGATCGACACCATGGGAAGGAGTAACCCCCGGAAGCTGTTGGGGATCTCCTGACCGGCACAGCGCGGCGCCAGCGGACCCCGGATCACCCATCCCGGCAGAGCGGAATCCGGAGCCGGCGCCGGTCGATCCGGGCGCACGCCGGCTGCAGCTCGACCGCGCTCACTTGCGGCTGGAGCCACCGGCCGCAGGCGTCGCTGCAAGAGCGGGAAGCCAGGCGCGCGGTCCCGTGCGGCGCCGCTGCACGCACGCGGCCGCGCTGCACGCACGTGGCCGGCGCGTCGAACCCTGTTGCGGCAGAATCACAGTTCCTTGCGCCGTTTGCGCGCTCGGGCGGGCGCTGCACCGGTGCGCCGCTGCGCCGGAGCCGGCGGCCGCGCGCATCGCCGGGGATCCGCAAACCATGGAGGAGCGAACCCATGAACCTTGCCGACCAGAAATGCGTACCCTGCCGCGGCGGCGTGCCGCCGCTGGAGGCGGCGCGCGCGCAGGCGCTGCTCGCACAACTCGCCAAGGGCTGGCAGATCAACCGCGAGGGCCACATCGAACGGCTCTATACCTTCAAGGATTTCGCGCAGGCGCTCGCATTCGCGAACCGGGTGGGCGAGCTGGCCGAGGCCGAAGGACACCATCCGGATCTGTATCTCGCCTGGGGCAAGTGCAAGGTCGAGATCTGGACCCACAAGATCGACGGCTTGACCGAGAGCGACTTCTTCCTTGCGGCCAAGGCGGACCGCGCCTTCGAGGCCGGCGCTTGAACGTCCGGACGGCAACTGCTCCCGGAAGGCGCGCAGCTTCTCTGAAGACGGGGAGGCGCCAGGGGCGAGCAGCCCCGCGCTCGCGTCGAGCGGAAGGAATGCGCAGCTCTGCCTGAAACCGGGCGTGCGCGAGGGGCGAGAATCCCTTCGCGCCCGGTGACTCAGCCCAGCGCCCCAGCCGCCCGGTAACGACCGATCTCCTCGGGCGAAAGCCCCAGCAGATCCCGCAGCACCCGCTCGTTGTCCGCACCGAGCAGCGGCGCGGCAGAGTGCACCTCGCCGGGCGTTTCGGCGAGTTCGAACGCCGGCATGCAGTAGGCGTGCTCGCCGATCACCGGGTGCGCGAGCCGCCGCCACTGGCGGCGCGCCGCGAGTTGCGCATCGCAAAACAGGTCGGCGACCGAATTCACCGGGTGTGAAGGCACGCGCGCACGCTGCAACAGGTCCGCCGCCTCCCGCGCCCCGCGCGCACCGAGCCACGCCGCGAGCGCGCGATCGACGCTCTCACGACCTTCCTTGCGCGCGGCCACGCCCGCCATGCGCGGGTCGGCCGCGAGTTCGGGCCGCCCGATCGCCCGGGCGAGCCGCCCGAACGCCGCGTCCGACCAGCACGACAGGGCGAGCCACTCCCCGTCCCCGCAGCGATACACGCCGTGGGGCGAGGCGTGCGGATCTTCGTTCCCCGCGCGCTCGGCCACCGCGCCGCGGCGATGGAAATCCAGCAGCGCGCCCGCGAGGAACATGAGGCCCGACTCGTACTGCGACAGATCGAGGCGGGCGCCACGCCCGGTGATCCGGCGCCGCTCCAGCGCCGCCAGCACCGCGACCGCGCCGAGGCTCGAAGCGATGAAATCGACATAGGGGCCGTAGAGCAGCATCGGCGATCCGCCGCGATAGCCGGTGAGACCGCACAGGCCCACCAGCGCGGTGAGCTGCGAGCCGAAACCGGGCGTGTCGGCGCGCGGGCCGGTCTGGCCGAGATTGCAGGTGGACAGCATCACCAGCGCCGGGTTGATCGCCGCGAGCGATTCGTACCCCAGGTCGAGCCGTCCGATCACGCCCGGGCGCATGTTCTCGATGATCACGTCGGCCCATCCGGCCAGCCGGCGCGCGAGTTCGCGACCCGCCGCGTTCTTCAGCTCCAGGGTGAGGCCGAGCTTCGAGTCGTTGAAATAGGCGAAGCACGCGCCGTTGTCCACGCCCGGCCGGCCGCCCCGGTACGGCGGGTACTGGAGTCGAAATCCGTCCGGACGGGTGCGCGACTCGACGTGCACGACGAGCGCGCCGAAGTTCGCGAGCATCTTCCCGATGTGAGGCCCGGCGGCGTAGCCGCCGAACTCCAGAATCCTCAGGCCTTCGAGCGCCTGCACTCGCGGCGCGCGCTGCGCCGGTTCCTCGCGCGCTCGAGCCCGCCCGGCCCATTCGCCCTCGGGCAAGCGCAGCGGCGGGCGCTCGCCGTCCACCATCACGAAGCAACCGCAATGGCGCTCCCGCCCGCCCTCGGGCGCCGCGAGGTCCTGCCAGAAGCCGCGCGCTTCGAGCTGCGGGTCGGCGGCGATGTCCACGACCGTGGATACGGGGTAGCCGAGCATTCCGCGCCGGTGCGCTTGCTCCAGAAAGTCGCGCTTGGAAAGCGTGGCGAAGAAGTCCGCGATCGGCGCCTCCAGCGCATCCACCTCGACCTGCGACACGCCGGTCGGATCCCACTTCTCGCAATCCAGTCCGGCGAGCGGGCCCAGGGGCGCGCCGCGCGCGCGCATCCAGGCGAGGAGCTGCGCGAAAGTGTGCCTTCCAGCCGCGCCGCCGTAGAGGATGAAGTTGACGTAGCCGTCCCGGCAGGGCCAGAACACCCGGAAGCGCGCTCCCGTCACCGAGCGCCCGGTCATGAAGGCCCCGGCCCGCGTGGGCGAGGCGCCGTCGATGTCGACGAATGTCGGCGCATGGGCGAGCGCCACGATCACCGCGGCCTGCGCGGAGACGTCCACGCACTGCCCCCGGCCCGTGCGCGCGCGCGCCGCCAGAGCGGTGAGTGCGCCCACCGCGGCCTGGGCGCCCGCCCAGGCATAGGCCTGCGGCACCGAAATGCGCAGCGGCTCGCCGCCGGGCTCGCCTGCGAGCGACATCGCACCGCCGGCCGCCATCAGCTCGATATCGGTGGCGAGCCAGTTCGCCTTGGGCCCGTCCAGGCCGAAGGCCGTGATGGCCACCAGCACCAGTCGCGGGTTGATGGCAGCAAGCCGCACCCAGTCGAAAGGAGCGCTCTCGGGCGCGCCGGGCGTGAAACTCGCGAACAGGATGTCGGCGCGCGCCGCGAGCTGCTCGAAGTCCGCCAGGCCCTGGGCGGTGCGCAGGTCCAGGCGCGCGAGCCGCTTGCCCGCATTCAGGGCACGCCATGCCGAGCCCTCGAGGTCCGCGCTGGGCGGTTCGATCTTGAGCACGTCCGCGCCCAGGTCCGCGAGCAGCCGGCCCGCCAGCCAGCCCAGCCGCCCGGTGCAGTCCAGGACCGCGCAAGCTTCGAGCATGGTTTGCTTCGCGGCGCTCGCCGCCCGGGGCTAACGCCCGGTGCGCGCGAGCGACAGCACCCAGCCGTGCATGCGCGCGCGCATCTGCTCCATCTGCGCGGCGCTGAAGAAGTCCTCGGGCCGCACCCTGTCCACCGGGTACACCGGGCGGTGGAAATCCTGCTCGTAGCCGAACGGAACGGTCGCGTCGATGCCCATGCCGCCCTCGAACAGCGTGTTGGAGGCCGTCCAGGCCTTCTCGCCCGCGGTCATGCGCTCGGCCGGCATGAAAGTCTGCCCGCGCCCCCCGGGAATGGGGTTGAGGATGTCGGTCTTCGGGTTCACACGGGTGGTGAGGCACCACATGATGTCGTCCATCGAGTAGATGTCGACGTCTTCGGAGACCGCGATCGCCAGGCGCATGCCCTGTGAGCAGGACAGGATCGCCGAGAGGAAGTTCCGCTGCCATCCCTCCTCGATCTTGTTGCGCTTGCTCACCTGGATGATGCAGCCGCCCCAGTCGGCCATGCAGTAGGGGATGTGAACGTCCTGGATGATGCCCGGCTGCAACCGGTTACACAGCTCGAAGATCGCCGCCTCGCGCACCGTGGTGTCGATGTTGCTGTCGTCGCTGGTGTGCACGCCCAGCGGGAAGATGATCGGCCGCGAGGCCGGATCGCGCATGGTGATGGCGCTCACGTGGAAGGTCGGCGCCTTGTAGGCCTTGCCCATGTAGCCCGCCCACTCGGGGTGGAAGAAGGTCTTGCCCTGAACGCCCTTCGCCTCGGCCTC
>JADLDQ010000318.1 GCA_020846575.1 Burkholderiales bacterium | reverse complement strand
GGACGCATCGCCGAAGAGATCTTCATGAACCAGATGACCACCGGCGCATCGAACGACTTCGAGCGCGCGACCGAGATCGCGCGGCGCATGGTGACGCAGTGGGGGATGTCGGATGTGCTCGGACCCATGGTGTATGGCGAGAACGAGGGCGAGGTGTTCCTCGGCCGCTCCATCACCACGCACAAGAACGTCTCCGAGTCCACCATGCAGAAGGTGGATCTGGAGATCCGCCGCATCATCGACGAGCAGTACGCGCTCGCGCGCAGGCTGATCGAGGACAACCGCGACAAGGTCGAGGCGATGGCGAGGGCCCTGCTCGAATGGGAGACGCTGGACGCGGACCAGCTGAACGACATCGTCGCGGGCCAGCCGCCGCGTCCGCCCACACCGCCCCAGGCGTCCCACCAGCCGCCCGCGGCACCGACCGGCGGGGCCGCCGAGCAGCCGGCGCCGGCTGCCTGAGCACGCCGGGCGGTCCCACGCGCGAAGCCCCGGTCGCGCAGCGTCAGGGCAGCGACGCGATCGGCCGCCGGCCGCGAGGCGCGCTGAACAGGCTTATCCGGCCGCCATACCACGTTTGTCCTAGCCCGGTTGGCATTCGTTTCTCGAGAGTTCAATGAGCGCACCGGGGCCGTTCCAAGCGCGACGCCCTGGTCGCGAAGCGAAAGGGCGTCCCGATGAGCGCGCGGCGATTCGAGGGCCCAGCCCGGCGCCGCGACGCCTCCCCGGGTCACTGCGGAAGGCCGATGCAGCGCGATGAGGCGCGTGCGGGCGGTTCGCGCTTGCGATGCGGCCGTTTCCTCCTCGAGCTGTCCCGCCCGCGAATCATGGGCGTGGTGAACGTCACGCCGGATTCGTTCTCGGACGGCGGGCGCTGCTTCGACCCGGCGGCGGCCATCGCGCACGCGTGGCGGCTGATCGAGGAGGGCGCGGATCTGCTCGATGTGGGCGGCGAGTCCACCCGCCCGGGTGCGCCGCCAGTCGGCGAAGACGAGGAGCTGCGGCGGGTGGCGCCGCTGCTGCGCGCTCTGCGCGACGCGCCGGTGCCGGTCTCGATCGACACCATGAAGCCCGGGGTGATGCGCGCGGCGCTGGGCGAGGGCGTCGCGATGGTCAACGACATCAACGCGCTGCGCGCTCCGGGCGCGCTCGAGACGCTCGCGGGCTCCGGGGCCGGCGTGTGTCTGATGCACATGCAGGGCGAACCGCGCACCATGCAGACTTCGCCCCGCTACGCGGACGTGGTGAGCGAGGTTCGCGGCTTCCTTGCGCAACGCGCGGCCGCGGCGCTGGCGGCCGGGATCGGGTCCGAGCGTATCGCGATCGATCCGGGCATCGGTTTCGGCAAGACCGTCGAGCACAACCTCGCCCTGCTGCGGGGAATCGGCGCGCTGGCGGCGCTGGGGTATCCGGTACTCATCGGCGCCTCGCGCAAGGCCACGCTCGGACAGATCACCGGGCGCGGGCCGCAGGAGCGCGTGCACGCGAGCGTGGCTGCGGCGGTGATGGCCGCGGAGCGCGGCGCCGCGCTGCTGCGCGTGCACGACGTGGCGGCGACGCGCGACGCGCTCGCCGTCTGGCTGGCGATCAGGGGAACGGCGCAATAAAATGGCCGCGGCGCGCGGCGTGTGGGCCTGAACGGCGAGCGCCGGAGCGAGCGCCGGGCCGCGTCCGGATGCGCATCGGAGCGCGCACTGTTGCGTACGGCAGCGAACAACCACCGGGAATCGGCATGTCAAGGAAGTACTTCGGTACCGACGGCATTCGCGGCAGGGTCGGCGAGCCGCCGATCACGCCCGAGTTCGTGATGCGGCTCGGGTACGCGGCCGGCGGCGTGCTCGTCAACCGTGCCGGGCTGCGCCGCGGCGACCATGCGGCGGTGCTGATCGGCAAGGACACCCGGATCTCCGGATACATGCTGGAGGCCGCACTGGAGGCCGGTTTCTCGGCCGCCGGAGTGGATACCATGCTCACCGGGCCGATGCCCACGCCCGCGATCGCCTACCTGACGCGCGCGCTGCGGCTGCAGGCCGGCGTGGTCATCAGCGCTTCGCACAACCCGTTCGAGGACAACGGAATCAAGTTCTTCTCGGCCGGCGGCGACAAGCTTCCCGACGAGATCGAGCAGGAGATCGAAGACGCACTGGAGGGGCAGATGCGGTGCCGGGATTCCACCCGGCTCGGGCGCGCGAAGCGCGTGGAAGACGCGGCGGGACGCTACATCGAATTCTGCAAGAGCACCTTCCCGAACAGCCTGGACCTGCGCGGCATGAGCATCGTGGTGGACTGCGCCCACGGCGCCGCTTACCACATCGCGCCGCATGTGCTGCACGAGCTGGGCGCCGACGTCTCGAGCATCGGCGCGGCGCCCGACGGCTACAACATCAACGCCGGGGTCGGCGCCACGCAGCCCGCGGCGCTGATCCAGGCGGTGCGCGAGCGCGGCGCGGAACTCGGGCTGGCGCTGGACGGGGACGGCGACCGGCTCATCATGGTGGACGGCGCCGGGCGGACCTACGACGGCGACGAACTGCTGTATGTCATCGCCACCGACCGCGCCCGTTCCGAGCGGCCCAACGGCATCGCCGGAACCCTGATGACCAACCTGGCGCTGGAGCGCGCCTTCGAGGCCATGGCCATCCCCTTCGGCCGCGCGAAAGTCGGCGACCGCTATGTGCTGGAGATGCTCAAGGAAAAGGGATGGCTGCTCGGCGGCGAGAATTCGGGGCACATCATCTGCCTGGACAGGCACACCACGGGCGACGGCCTGGTCTCCGCGCTGCAGGTGCTCGCGGCGATGCGCAGGGGCAAGGCGGCGCTCGCGCAGCTGTGCGGCGGGCTGAGGCTGTATCCGCAGATTCTCAGGAACGTACCGGTGGCGCGCGGCTTCGACTGGTCGGAATCCTCGAAGCTCGTCGCGGCAAAGCAGGATGTGGAGCGGCAGCTGGGCAAGTCCGGGCGGGTCCTGCTGCGTGCGTCGGGTACCGAGCCGGTGCTGCGGATCATGGTGGAAGGTGCGGACGCCGAGCAGGTGGAGCGCTGCGTCACCTTGCTCACCGACGCGGTTGCCACTGTCGCCGCAGCGGCGGCCTGCACCTGAAACGCGCGGCCGGGCGCGGCGCTGGCATGCGCCGAAAGCACCGAGTCCGCTCGCAAGCGCACGCCGGGCGGCATCACCGGGCGCAGCGGCCGAGGGCGCGGCTCCTGCCATCCGGGGCGTGCGCCTGTGGCATGAGCGGGTGATCGGCCTGCTTCAGCGGGTATCCCGCGCCAGCGTGAGCGTGCAAGGCGAGACCATCGCCGCAATCGAGCGCGGCCTGTGCGTGTTCCTGTGCGCCGAGCCGGGCGACGACGAACGCAGCTGCGAGCGGCTGCTGGAGCGGCTGATCGGTTACCGCGTGTTCGCGGACGGGCGCGGCCGGATGAACCTCTCGGCCGCGCAGCTCGGTGCGGCCTTGCTGCTCGTGCCGCAATTCACCCTCGCCGCCGACACATCCTCCGGCAGCCGGCCCGGTTTCTCGACGGCCGCGCCGCCCGAGCTGGCGAGCCGGCTGTTCGAGCACGCGGTGCGCTACGCGGCCGCCAGGCATGGGCCGGTCGCGAGCGGCCGCTTCGGCGCGCACATGACGGTCGAACTGGTGAACGAGGGACCGGTCACGTTATGGCTGCGCACCGCTCCGGGCTGATGCGCGCCGGCGCCCGGCGCGGTTCCTCGCGCGCTGCGTCAATCGCCGAATTTCCCTGAGAATTCCGGCGCTTCAATTGACCCTGCCGCGTCAAAGACGCTACAATTAACGTCTTTCTGACGCGTGCACCCCGGACCGGGTCGACGCGGAACGCGATGCGCGGACGGCTGGTCGTTGGCAACTGGAAGATGCACGGCGAACTCGCGGCGACCGCGAGGTTGCTGCAAGCGCTCAAAGCCGCGCTCACCCCGGTCGAAGGATGCGCATTCGCGGTTTGCGTGCCCTTCCCCTATCTTGCTCAGGCGGCCGAAGCTCTGAGGGGCAGCGCGCTCGCGTGGGGCGCCCAGGACCTGAGCGAACACGACGCGGGTGCATTCACCGGGGAAGTCTCCGGGAACATGCTGCGGGACTTCGCCTGCCGCTACGCGATCGTGGGGCATTCGGAGCGGCGCACTCTGCACGGGGAAACCGATCGGACGGCCGGCGCGAAGCTGGGCGCGGCGCTCAGATCGGGCCTGACGCCCATCGTGTGCGTGGGCGAGACCCTCGCGGAACGCGAGCGCGGGGACACCGAGGCGGTGCTCGCGCGCCAGATCGATGCCCTGCTGCAGGCGCAGGGAGTGGGCGCGCTCGCGCGCTCGCTCCTCGCCTACGAGCCGGTGTGGGCGATCGGCACCGGCCACACGGCCACGCCGGACCAGGCGCAGCGCGCCCACGCGTTCATTCGCGGGCGCATCGCCGCTGCCGACGCGGCCATCGCGGCGGACCTGAGCGTGCTGTACGGGGGAAGCGTGAAGTCCTCCAATGCACGCGAGCTGTTTTCGATGCCGGACGTCGACGGCGGACTGATCGGCGGCGCATCGCTTGCGGCGGGCGATTTCCTGGCAATCTGCGCCGCGCTGTCGCAGCGCTGACGGGGAACTCATGAACACCTGGCTGATACTGTTGCTCATCCTGCACGTGCTCGTCGCCGTGGCCATCATCGGACTGGTCCTGCTCCAGCACGGCAAGGGCGCCGACGTCGGGGCCTCCTTCGGCGGCGGTGCCTCCGGCAGTCTGTTCGGCGCCACGGGCTCGGCGAACTTCCTGTCTCGCGCCACCGCCATCCTCGCGTCGGTCTTCTTCCTGACGAGCCTCGGTCTGGCCTACCTTGCATCGCACCGCACCGCGGGCAGCGGCAGCGTCATGGACGCCGCCAAGGATGTCTCGCCGGTACCGGTGCCCTCCACTGCCGCGCCGGCGAAGGTCGAATCGGGCGCCAGCGAGGTGCCGGTTCCGCAGAGCGAGACGAAAGGCGGTGCTGCGGCAGGTGCTTCGAAGGCACCGAAATAGTAGAATCGCGGGCCAATGCAGGTCGGGCACGCGGTCATCCGCGCCGCGTCACACCCGCAGGCCGACGTGGTGGAATTGGTAGACACGCCGTCTTGAGGGGGCGGTGGCGTAAGCCGTGAGAGTTCGAGTCTCTCCGTCGGCACCATGGCAGCGGGAACGGATTGGCGTGTCCAGGCGTGAACGGTACAAGATGAACACCAGCGGCCCGGGTTCACGGGCTGCGCTGCGGATCTGATCGGTGCCCGAGAACTACTTCCCCGTCCTGCTCTTCATCCTCGTCGGCCTCGCGGTCGGCGTGGGGCCGATGGTCATGGGCAGGCTGCTGAGCCTGATCCTGGGCACGCACCGTCCCGACGCGGAAAAACTCTCCCCCTACGAGTGCGGCTTCGAGGCCTTCGAGGACGCGCGCATGAAGTTCGACGTGCGTTACTACCTGGTGGCGATACTGTTCATCCTGTTCGATCTCGAGATCGCGTTTCTGTTTCCCTGGGCGGTGGCGCTCACCGACGTCGGGTTCTTCGGTTTCGTGTCGATGATGATCTTCCTCATCGTCCTCGTGGTGGGGTTCGTGTACGAGTGGCGCAAGGGGGCGCTGGAATGGGAATAGCAGCGGTGTTCGCAGGATGACATGGGCGCGAGCGACCAGGGACTGATGCAGCAGGGGTTCGTCACCACGTCGATCGACGCGGTGATCAACTGGACGCGCACCGGGTCGCTCTGGCCGATGACCTTCGGCCTGGCGTGCTGCGCGGTCGAGATGATGCAGGCCGGGGCTTCCCGCTACGACCTGGATCGCTTCGGCATCGTGTTCCGGCCCAGTCCCAGGCAATCCGACCTGATGGTGGTCGCGGGCACGCTGTGCAACAAGATGGCGCCGGCGCTTCGCAAGGTATACGACCAGATGGCCGAACCGCGCTGGGTCCTTTCGATGGGCTCCTGCGCGAACGGCGGAGGCTACTACCACTACTCGTACTCGGTGGTGCGCGGCTGCGACCGGATCGTGCCCGTCGACGTGTACGTGCCGGGTTGTCCACCGACCGCCGAAGCGCTGCTGTACGGACTCGTTCAGCTGCAGAACAAGATCAAGCGCAACGAGACCATCGCGCGCTGAGTTCCATGCCAGGATCCCAAAAGCTCGCTCGACTCAGGCAGGCGCTGGCCGCAGGGCTGGGGGAACGGATTTCGAGCCTGGGCGAGGCGGCGGGCGAACTGACGCTGGTGGTCGGCGCCGGGGACTGGACCGCGGTGGCGACGGCGCTGCGCGACCGCCCCGAGCTGCGCTTCGAGCAGCTGACGGACCTGTGCGGCGTGGACTATTCCGCCCACGGCAACGGCGCATGGACCGGGCGCCGCTTCGCCGCGGTGGCCCACCTGCTTTCGATCACGCACAACTGGCGCCTGCGGCTGCGGGCATTCGCCGAGGACGACGACTACCCCGTCCTGGATACGCTCACCGGGGTCTGGCCCAACGCGAACTGGTTCGAGCGCGAGGCGTTCGACCTGTTCGGGATCATGTTTGCCGGCCACGCGGACCTGCGGCGCATCCTCACCGATTACGGATTCATCGGCCATCCTTTCCGCAAGGATTTCCCCCTCTCCGGCAACGTGGAGATGCGCTACGACCCGGAACAAAAGCGCGTGGTCTACCAGCCGGTCACCATAGAGCCTCGCGAGATCGTTCCGCGGGTCATCCGGGAGGAGCAGTTCGGCGATCTCGGAGGGCGCGGCTAGTCATGGCCGAGATCCGCAACTACACGGTGAATTTCGGTCCCCAGCATCCGGCCGCGCACGGGGTCCTGCGGCTGGTGCTGGAACTGGACGGCGAGGTGGTCCAGCGGGCGGATCCGCACGTCGGCCTGCTGCACCGCGCGACCGAGAAGCTCGCCGAGCACAAGACTTTCCTGCAGGCGCTGCCCTACATGGACCGGCTCGACTACATGTCGATGATGGCCAACGAGCACGCCTACTGCCTCGCGGTCGAACGCCTGCTCGGGATCGAGGTGCCGATCAGGGCCCAGTACATCCGCGTGATGTTCGACGAGATCACCCGCATCCTGAACCACCTGCTGTGGCTGGGCGCGCACGGGCTGGACATCGGGGCGATGACGGTGTTCCTGTACTGCTTCCGGGAGCGCGAGGACCTGATGGACTGCTACGAGGCGGTCTCGGGCGCACGCATGCACGCCGCCTACTACCGCCCGGGCGGCGTCTACCGCGACCTTCCGGAGACGATGCCCAGGTACCAGCCTTCGATCCACCGCAACGAGGCGACGCTCGCGCGGCTGAACCGCAACCGCGGCGGGTCGCTGCTCGATTTCGTCGAGGACTTCACCGAGCGCTTCCCGAAGTACGTGGACGACTACGAGACGCTGCTCACGGAAAACCGCATCTGGAAGCATCGCACGGTGGGCATCGGCGTGGTGTCCCCCGAGCGGGCGCTCGCGCTCGGATTCACCGGCGCGATGCTGCGCGGCTCGGGCATCGCCTGGGACCTGCGCAAGAAACAGCCCTACGCGGTGTACGACAGGCTGGCGTTCGATGTGCCGGTCGGCGTCAACGGCGACTGCTACGACCGATACCTGGTGAGGATCGAGGAACTGCGCCAGGCGAACCGGATCATCCGCCAGTGCGTGAAATGGCTGCGCGAGAACCCGGGCCCGGTCATCACCGGCAACCGCAAGGTGGCGCCGCCCCCCCGGGTGGACATGAAGACCGGCATGGAGGATCTCATCCACCACTTCAAGCTGTTCACCGAAGGGATGCACGTGCCCCCCGGCGAGGTGTACGCCGGGGTGGAGGCTCCCAAGGGCGAATTCGGGATCTACATGATCTCGGACGGGGCGAACAAGCCCTACCGGATGAAGATCAGGCCGCCGGGCTTCGTTCACCTCGCGGCCCTGGACGAGATGTCGCGCGGCCACATGCTGGCCGACGTGGTGGCCATCATCGGCACCCAGGACATCGTTTTCGGAGAGGTGGACCGCTGATGATCAGTGCCCAGGGAATCGCCAGGATCGACGCGGCGATCGCCAAGTACCCGGCGCAGGAACGCCAGTCGGCGGTCATGACGGCGCTCGCGGTAGCCCAGGAAGAGCACGGCCACCTCTCGACCGAAGTGATGGATTTCGTGGCCGGCTACCTCGGCATGCCGCCGGTCGCGGTCTACGAGGTGGCCAGTTTCTACGGCATGTACGACCTGGAGAAGACCGGGAGATACAAGCTGTGCGTGTGCACCAACCTGCCGTGTGCGCTCTCGGGGGCGGTCGAGGCGGCCGAGCACCTCAAGCGCACCCTGGGGGTGGAGTTCAACGGCACCACGCCCGACGGACGCTTCACCCTGAAGGAGGGCGAGTGTTTCGGAGCCTGCGGCGACGCGCCGGTGATGCTGATCAACAACAAGCGCATGGCGAGCTTCATGAGTCCCGAGGCGATCGACCGGCTGCTGGCGGAACTCAAGTGAACACCGCCCATCCGCCCTTCGATCCGCTGGTCTTCGGCCCCGACGCGCAGATCATGAAGGGGGTCGACGGCCTCAACTGGCGGCTGGCGGACTATGAGGCGCGCGGCGGCTACCGCGCCCTGAAGAAGATCTTCGCCGAGAAGATCGCACCCGATGCGCTCATCGCGGAAGTGAAGAAGTCGGCTCTGAGGGGGCGCGGCGGCGCCGGCTTCCCCACCGGGCTCAAGTGGAGTTTCATGCCGCGCCAGTTCCCCGGCCAGAAGTACGTGGTGTGCAATTCCGACGAGGGCGAGCCCGGGACCTTCAAGGACCGGGACATCCTGCGCTACAACCCGCACGTCGTGATCGAGGGCATGGTCATCGGGGCCTACGCGATGGGCGCCACGGTCGGCTACAACTACATCCATGGTGAGATCTGGGACGTCTACGAGCGCTTCGAGGAGGCGCTCGCCGAGGCGCGCGCGGCCGGGTACCTCGGAGACCGCATTCTCGGCGGCGATTTCTCCTTCCAGCTGCACGCCCACCACGGCTACGGCGCCTACATCTGCGGCGAGGAGACCGCGCTGCTCGAGTCCATCGAGGGCAAGAAGGGCCAGCCGCGGTTCAAACCCCCTTTCCCGGCAAGCTTCGGCCTGTACGGCAAACCCACCACCGTCAACAACACCGAGACCTTCGCGGCCGTGCCCTGGATCGTGCTGAACGGGGGCGCCGCGTACCTGGATCTGGGCCGGCCCAACAACGGCGGGACCAAGATCTTCTCGATGTCCGGCGACGTCGCGCGGCCGGGCAACTACGAGGTCAGGCTGGGCACGCCGTTCGCGGCTCTGCTGGAGATGGCCGGCGGAATGCGCGGCGGGCGGCGCATCAAGGCGGTCATCCCCGGCGGATCGTCGATGCCGGTTCTGCCGGGCGAAGTGATGATGAAGACCGACATGGACTACGACTCGATCGCCAAGGCGGGTTCCATGCTCGGCTCGGGCGCCGTGATCGTGATGGATGAGACGCGCTGCATGGTGAGGTGCCTGGAGCGGCTGTCGTACTTCTACTTCGAGGAATCCTGCGGCCAGTGCACGCCCTGCCGCGAGGGAACCGGGTGGCTGTACCGGATGGTCCACCGGATCGAGACCGGGCGCGGCCGCACCGAGGACCTCGATACCCTGGTGAGCGTATCCGACAACATCGCCGGGCGGACCATCTGCGCCCTCGGCGACGCGGCCGCGATCCCCGTGAAGAGCTTCATCCAGCATTTCCGCGAGGAGTTCGCCCACCATATCGAACACAAGCGCTGCATGGTCGGGGAGCGCGGCGCGGCAAGGGACAAGGCGGCTGCATGAGCACCCCGGGTATGCTCACGGTCGAAGTGGACGGCCGCTCGGTCGAAGTGCCGCACGGGACCATGGTGATGGAGGCGGCGAACCGCCTGGGCATCTACGTGCCGCACTTCTGCTACCACAGGAAGCTGTCGATCGCCGCCAACTGCCGCATGTGCCTGGTCCAGGTCGAGAAGGCGCCCAAGCCGCTGCCGGCGTGCGCCACGCCGGTGACCGACGGCATGAAGGTCTGGACTCACTCCGATGCGGCCAGGCAGGCGCAGAACGGCGTGATGGAGTTCCTGCTCATCAACCACCCGCTCGACTGTCCCATCTGCGACCAGGGCGGCGAGTGCCAGCTGCAGGATCTCGCCGTCGGCTACGGGCAGAGCGCCTCGCGCTACGGCGAACCCAAGCGGGTGGTCATGCACAAGGACATCGGACCGCTGGTGGGCGCCGAGGAGATGACCCGCTGCATCCAGTGCACCCGCTGCATCCGCTTCGGCCAGGAAGTGGCCGGGGTGATGGAACTGGGGATGATCGGGCGCGGCGAGCATGCCGAGATCGTCGCCTTCGTGGGACGCACGGTGGATTCGGAGCTCTCGGGCAACATGATCGACCTGTGCCCGGTCGGGGCCCTCACCTCCAAACCCTTCCGCTACAGCGCCCGTCCCTGGGAACTCAGCCGCCGCAAGTCGGTGTCGCCGCACGATGGGCTGGGCTCGAACCTCATCGTTCAGACGGCGGGGGACCGGGTGATGCGGGTGCTGCAGCTGGAGAACGAGGAGATCAACGAGTGCTGGCTCTCGGACCGGGACCGCTTCTCCTACCAGGGGCTCAACGCGCCCGATCGCCTGGCGCAGCCGATGATCCGGCAGGGCGGGGCGCTGCGCGAGGTCGACTGGCAGGCGGCGCTGGAGGAGACGGTGCGCCTGTTTCGCGCCGTGAGCGAAAAGCACGGCGGGGCTGCGATCGGCGTGCTCGCGGGTCCCGGTTCGACGCTGGAAGAACTCTACCTCGTCCAGAAGCTGGCGCGCGGCCTGGGCAGCGACAACGTCGATTTCCGCCTGCGCCAGTGGGACTTTTCGGCTGACGCGGATCTCGCCGGGGCGCCCTGGCTGGGCATGAAGGTGAGCGAGATCGAGTCCCTGGACCGGGTGCTGATCGTGGGCTCGTTCCTGCGCAAGGACCAGCCGCTGCTCGCCAACCGCTTCCGGCAGGCCGCCCGGCGCGGCCAGCAGGTGAACCTGCTGCACGTGGCCGGAGACGATCCGCTGGTCAGGCTCCAGAACCGCTGGATGGTGGGACCCTCGGCGCTGGTGGGAGCTCTCGCCTAAGTCGTCCAGGCGGCCGCCGAAGCGCGCGGGCAGCCGGCGCCGCCCGCGCTGGAGCCGCTGCGGCCGAGCGAGGCCGCCAGGGCGATCGCCGCCAGTCTGGTCTCGGGCGAGCGCGCCGCGATATTCCTCGGCAACAGCTCCCAGCACCATCCGCAGGGCGCGCGCCTGCACCGCCTCGCGCAGATGCTCGGCCGCATCAGCGGTGCGCGGTTCGGCTTCCTCGGCGAGGCGGCGAACAGCGTCGGGGGCTACCTCGCGCAGTGCTGGCCCCGTGCCCGGGACAGGGCCGGGTTGGACGCGCGGGCGATGCTCGAGGCGCCGCGCAACGCCTACCTGCTGCTCAACGTCGAACCGGAGTTCGACTGCCACGACCCGCAGCTCGCCCTGCGCGCCCTGGATACCGCCGGGTGCGTGGTCTCGCTCGGCGCCTACCGGGGCCGCGCCACCGAGTACGCCGATGTCCTGCTTCCGGTGGTGCCTTTCACCGAAACCGCCGGCAGTTTCGTCAGCACCGAAGGGCGGCTCCAGAGTTTCAACCCGGCGGTGCGCCCGTTCGCGCAGTCGCGGCCGGCGTGGAAGGTGCTGCGGGTGCTGGGTAATCTCGCGGCGGTGCCGGGCTTCGAGTACGACACGAGCGAGGCGGTGCGCGACGAGGCCTGCCCGGCCGGGTCGATCGCGCCGCGGCTGGACAACGCGGTGCGCGGCGACCAGGTGGCGCCGGCGCCGGCGGGCGCGGGCTTGCAGCGCGTGGCTGACGTGCCGGTCTACCGCAGCGATGCCATCGTGCGCCGCGCCGCGGCGCTGCAACGCACGCGCGACGCGCAGCCGCCGGTCGCGCGGGTGCATCCGGACACGCTGTCCGCTCTGGGGATCCAGTCGGGCCGCAGGGTGCGCGTGCGCCAGGGCGGCGGCGAGGCGCTGCTCGAGGCCGCGGCCGACACCGGCGTGCCGCCGGGCTGCGGGCGCATCGCCGCCGCGCATGCCTTGAGCGCGTCGCTGGGCGCGATGTTCGCCGAGATCGACCTGGAGGCCGCTCCTTGAGCGAACTGCTCGACTCGCTGCAAAGGCAGGCGCTGGGGTTCTCCCAGGACTGGTTCGGAGCCGAGTGGGGCTCGAACCTGTACGTTCTGGTGCGCACGCTCGTGCTGATCGCCTGCGTGGTCGCGCCGCTGATGGGCGCGGTCGCCTACCTTACCCTGTGGGAACGAAAGAGGATCGGCTGGATGCAGATCCGTCTCGGACCCAACCGGGTGGGTCCGCTGGGCCTGCTGCAGCCGATCGCCGACGGGATCAAGCTGTTCCTGAAGGAGATCATCGTCCCGTCGGGTTCGAACAAGGCGCTGTTCGTGCTGGCGCCGGTCGCCGCCATCACGCCGGCGCTGGCGGCGTGGGCGGTGATTCCGTTCGCGCCGGAGGTGGTGATCGCGGACATCAACGCGGGGCTGCTGTACCTCGCGGCGATGACCTCGCTGGGAGTCTACGGGGTCATCATCGCGGGCTGGGCTTCCAACTCCAAGTACGCCTTCCTCGGCGCGATGCGCTCGGCGGCGCAGATCATCGCCTACGAGATCGCCATGGGATTCGCGCTGGTGGTGGTGCTCATGGTCTCGGGCAGCCTCAATCTCTCGGAGATCGTCCACGCGCAGAACCGGGGCGCGTTCGCCCAGGCCGGCGCCAGCTTCCTGTCCTGGAACTGGCTGCCGCTGCTGCCGATGATGCTGGTGTACTTCATCGCGGGCGTGGCCGAAACCAACCGCTCCCCGTTCGACGTGGTCGAGGGCGAGTCGGAGATCGTGGCCGGGCACATGGTCGAGTACTCCGGGATGGCGTTCGCGCTGTTCTTCCTCGCGGAATACGCGAACATGATCCTGATTTCCACCCTGACGGCGATCATGTTCTTCGGCGGCTGGGCGGCGCCGCTCGGCTTCGCGCCGTTCACCTGGATACCGCCCTTCGGCTGGCTGCTGATCAAGGTCTTCATCATCGTCTCGATGTTCCTGTGGTTTCGAGCCACGTTCCCCCGCTACCGGTACGACCAGATCATGCGGCTCGGATGGAAGGTCTTCATTCCAGTCACGCTGGTGTGGCTGGTGTTCATCGCGGCCTGGATGCAGTCGCCGCTGAACATATTCACTCCCGGGGTGCGTTGATGGAGCGGCTCAAGGACCTGCTGCGGACCTTCCTGCTGCTGGAGCTGCTGAAGGGGCTGGCTCTGACAGGGCGGTACATGTTCGCGCGCAAGATCACCGACCAGTATCCCGAGGAGAAGACCCCGTTGAGCCCGCGCTTCCGCGGCCTGCACGCGCTGCGCCGCTACCCGAACGGCGAGGAGCGCTGCATCGGCTGCAAGCTGTGCGAGGCCGTCTGTCCGGCGCTGGCGATCACCATCCAGACGGCCGAACGCGCCGACGGCACCCGGCGCACGACGCGTTACGACATCGACATGACCAAGTGCATCTTCTGCGGCTTCTGCGAGGAATCCTGCCCGGTCGACTCCATCGTGGAGACCGGGATATTCGAGTTCCACGGCGAAAAGCGCGGCGACCTGTATTTCACCAAGGAAATGCTGCTCGCGGTGGGCGAGCGCTACGAGGAACACATCGCCCGTGCCCGCGCGCAGGACGCGGCATACCGGTGAGCCGGGCGGCGCTACGGGGACCGATGCGGTGCGCGATCACGCGATGCGGATGACGGGCTGCGCGACATGAACTTCGAGACGGTGGTCTTCTACCTGTTCGCCTCGATCCTGGTGATCGCGGCGCTGCGCGTGATCACCGCCCGTAACCCGGTGCACTCGGCGCTGTTCCTGGTGCTTGCGTTCTTCACCTCCTCGGCGATCTGGCTGCTGCTGCGCGCGGAGTTTCTCGCCATCGCGCTGGTGCTCGTCTACGTGGGCGCGGTGATGGTGCTGTTCCTGTTCGTGGTGATGATGCTCGACATCAATCTCGACCGGCTGCGGCAGGGATTCTGGAGCTACCTGCCGCTGGGCGCGACGGTGGGGCTGCTGATCGTGGTCGAGATGGTGCTGATCATCATGCGCCACTTCGGAGATGCCGGCGAAGCGCCGCAGACGGGCGCGGCGCAGGCGAGCAACACCCGCGAACTGGGACGGGTGCTCTACACCGACTACGTATTCCCGTTCGAGCTGGCGGCCGTGGTGCTGCTGGTGGCGATGATCGCGGCGATCGCGCTGACCATGCGCAAGCGCAAGGACACGAAGTACCAGAAGGCATCGACGCAGCTGCGTGCGAAGCGGGCCGAGCGCGTGCGGCTGGTCTCGATGCCGGCCGAGAAGCAGGACTAGGCGGGCGCTGAGCCCGGCGCGCAAACGCACAGGACGGAACGGGAAGGAAACCTCTCTTGGTGTCACTGCCGCATTACCTGCTGCTCGGCGCGCTTGTGTTCGCGATCAGCGTCGTGGGAATCTTCCTCAACCGCAAGAACGTCATCATCCTGCTGATGGCGATCGAGCTGATGCTTCTGGCGGTGAACCTCAACTTCATCGCTTTCTCGCACTACCTGGGCGATCTCGCCGGGCAGGTGTTCGTGTTCTTCATACTCACGGTGGCCGCCGCGGAATCGGCCATCGGGCTGGCGATCCTGGTGGTGCTGTTCCGCAACCTCGGCACCATCAACGTGGAGGACCTCGACAGCCTCAAGGGTTAGCGTGCGCGGGGCCGGGCCCGAAACCGGGCGCCGGCGGCGACGCGGCTGCCGGCGCGGCGCGCCCGGGGAGGCGAGGACTGGAAACAGGTGAAGGTTTTCGGATGAAGATGGGAACAAGAACGACGAACTGCACGCCCGCCGGCGGCCGGGCCGGACGGCGGTGAGCACGCTCTATCTGGTCATCGCGCTCGCGCCCCTGGCGGCGGCGATCGCCGCGGGCCGGGTCGGTCGCGGGATCGGTCGTTCCGGCGCGCACTGGGTCACCATCCTGGGCGTGGCGGTGTCGTTCTTCGGGTCCTGCTACGTGTTCGCGGACGTGCTGCAGGGCGGCACCTTCAACGGCACGGTCTACACCTGGCTCGCTTCGGGCGGCGTCAGTTTCCAGGTCGGCTTCCTGATCGACAGGCTCTCCGCCCTGATGATGGTGGTGGTGACCTTCGTATCCCTGATGGTGCACGTGTACACCGTCGGCTACATGGCCGAGGACCCCGGCTACCAGAGATTCTTCTCCTACATTTCGCTGTTCACCTTCTCG
>JADLDQ010000510.1 GCA_020846575.1 Burkholderiales bacterium | reverse complement strand
GCCTGTTGGGGCCCGACGGGCTCAGCGAGGCCGTGCTGGGCCTCCCGATTACCAAGAACCGCGTCCTCGGCGGTTTCTTCCAGCCGCTGGCCGACGCGATCAAGCTGATCACGAAGGAAGACTTCATCCCCAGCCACGCGGAGAAGTTCCTCTTCACGATGGCGCCGTTCTTCGCGCTGCTGCCGCCATTCCTGGCCTTCATCGTCATCCCCGTCGGCCCTGACGTGACGCTCTTCGGCCAGTCGGTGATGCTGCAGGTCGCCGACCTGAACGTCGGCGTGCTGTGGATCCTGGCCGTCGCGAGTCTTAGCGCCTACGGCGTAGCCATGGGCGGCTGGGCCTCGAACAGCAAGTACTCGCTGCTGGGCGGTATCCGCGCCACCGCGCAGATGATCAGCTACGAGGTCGCGATGGGCATCGTGCTGCTGAGCGTGCTGATGCATTACGACACCGTCTCGCTGCGCGACATGGTCGGCGTGCAGTCCGCGGGCTTCGGTAGCTGGGGCCTGTGGCACCAGCCTGTGGCCTTCATCCTCTTCGTGATCTGCGCCTTCGCCGAGAACAACCGCCTGCCCTTCGACCTGCCCGAGTGCGAGGCCGAACTCGTGGGCGGCTACCACACCGAATACAACTCGATGAAGTTCGGGATGTTCTTCCAGGGCGAGTACATCGCCATGCTGGGCATGGGCGCGCTGACGACGGCCCTGTTCCTGGGCGGGTGGCATTTCCCCGGCTACGCCTGGCTGAAGGACGCGATCGGCGCGTGGGTCACTGTCTTCGCGCTGGCGGCCTTTGCGGCCAAGGTCATGGCGTTCGTGCTCTTCCAGATGTGGGTGCGCTGGACGCTGCCGCGCTTCCGCTACGACCAACTGATGAACCTGGGCTGGAAGGGGATGATCCCCATCGCGTTGCTGAACCTGATCGTCACCGCCTGGATCAACCTGCCCAAGGGCACGTAACGGGATAGAAAGGTTTCACGATGAGCGCCGCACACGACGATGGCCACGGGCACGGTCCGGCCACGGCCGAACTGCCGCCGGGCGTAAAGCTCGCGCCGGGCAACCCCGAACAGTCCTGGGTAGAGAAGCTGTACCTCCCCGAGGTCGCGAAAGGCCTGAACAACACCTTCAAGCACATCTTCCGCAAAAAGTTCACCATCGACTACGACCAGACCGACCGCGACAACCCGGCCAAGTTCCACCGCCCGCGCGAAGGCTACCGCGGCGAGCACTACCTCAAGAAGGACGAGGAAGGCCACGTGAAGTGCGTCGCCTGCTTCATGTGCGCGGCTGCCTGCCCGGCGGAGTGCATCCACATCGAGGCCGAGGCCACGCCGACCGACTGGAACAACCGCGAACGCTATCCGCGCCGCTTCGAGATCGACATGCTGCGCTGCATCTACTGCGGCATGTGCGAGGAGGCCTGTCCCGTCGACGCCATCGCGCTCTCTACGACCTACAACCGCGTCGCCGACACCCGCGAGGCCAAGGTCTACGACCGCGACAAGCTGATGAAGACCGGCGAGGACCTCGGCATCAGCCTCAGCAAGCACAAGTACCGCCCCGACGGCGTCCCCGGCGCGATCCCGCATAAGAAGGCACACTAGGCCGATTCTTGGTCTAGACGGCACAACTCTTTTCCTGGCTATAACTTAAATATTACATTACGTATCAAATAATTTTGTAATACGTATACGTTTTGGTGTACGCTGTGGGTATGAAGGCCCACGCGCGCAAGCGCCCCTCCGGACCCGAAAACGGCGCCCCCAAGTACGCCGTCGTGCGCGAGAAGTTGCGCCGCCAGATCGCCGACGGCACGCTGCGCCCCGGCATGCGCCTGCCCACCGAACTCGAACTGCCCCAGCGCTACGGCGTCAGCGAGCTGACCATCCGCCGTGCGCTGGGGGACCTCGTCCGCGAGGGCCTGATCGTGCGCCGCCGCGGCAGCGGCAGCTTCGTCGCCGACCGCCGCTATCCGCCGCTTCTGCCCGGGCGCACGCTGCGCCTGGGCCTCCTGCGCGCGCGCCCGGTCGCGCCGGGCTGGGCCGGCGGGCAGGGCTTGAGCCAGGGCGTGCTGGGGGTGCTCGAAGCCTGGGGCCTGGGCGGAGTGGAACCGCGCTTCGTTTCCGCGCGCAAGGGCGGCGGCACCAAGGCCGTCT
>JADLDQ010000317.1 GCA_020846575.1 Burkholderiales bacterium | reverse complement strand
TGTCGTAGATCGCCAGGCCCGCGGTCACGTAGCCGCCGGGCGAGTTGATGTACATCGCGATGTCCTTGTCCGGGTTCTCGGACTCCAGGAACAGCAGCTGGGCCACCACCAGGTTGGCCATCTGCTCCTCGATCTGCCCGACCACGAAGACGATGCGTTCCTTGAGCAGGCGCGAGAAGATGTCGTAGGAGCGCTCGCCCCGCGAAGTCTGCTCGACGACGATCGGCACCAGGTTCAGCGCGCGCGTATTCATGTGACGTGGTTCCCTCAGGCCTGCTCGTTGAAGCCGGTCAGTTCCCTGAAATCGGCCGGTTGGTCGGAAATCTTGACCTGCGCAAGCATCCAGTCGATGACCTGGTCCTCGAGCGCCGCCGACTCGATCTGGGCCATGGCCTCGCGGCTCTGCAGGTACTGGCGCCGCACGGCATCGGCATCCGGGTAGCTCGCGGCCACGGCGTTCAGCCGCTCCTCGACCCGGCCGCGATCCACCTTCATCTGCTGCTCGCGCACGATCTCGCCCATCAGCAGCCCGAGCGCCACGCGCTTGCGCGCCGGTTCCTCGTACGGCTCGCGCGGCAGCTGCGGGACCTTGGAGGGATCCTGGATGCCGGCGCGGCGCAGCATCTGGGCCTGCAGCTCGCCCACCTGCTCGTCGATCAGCGCCTTGGGCAGATCGAGCGGATTGTTCCGGTACAGCGCGTCGAACAGCTGGTTGCGCACCTTGACGCGCACCGCCTCGGCCACCTCGCGCTCCATGCTCCGGCGCACCTCGGCGCGCCATTCCGCGACGCCGCCTTCGCTCACGCCGAAGCCGCGCACGAAGGCCTCGTCGAGCGGCGGCAGGCTCTGCTCCTCGACGCCGTTCACCTTGACCTGGAATACCGCCAGCTTGCCGGCCACGCTCTTCGCGCCGTAGTCCTCGGGAAAACGCGCCTCGACGCTCTTAGACTCCCCGGCCGCCATCCCGCGCAGCGCCGCGTCGAGCTCGGCAAGGATCTGGCCGGTGCCGATCACCACCTTGAGCGCATCGCCCTTGCCGCCCGGGAACACCTCCCCGTCGATGCGACCCTCGTATTCGATCGTGACGCGATCGCTCTCCCGCGCCGCTCGCTCCACCGGCGTGAACACCGGCCGCTGGCGCCTGAGGCTCTCGACCATCGCGTCCACATCGGCGTCGCTCACGCTGCACACCGGCCGCTCGATGGCGATCGCGCCGAGCGGCGCGACCTTGACCTCGGGCATGACCTCGAAGATGGCCGCGTAGCGCAGATCGTTCCCCGGCTCGAGCTGCAGCGGTTCGATGCGCGGGCCGCCCGCGGGTCGCAGGTTCTCCTTGCTCACCGCCTCGGCGAACGTCTCCTGCAGGAGCTCGCTCACGGCCTCGGCCTGGACCTGGGCGCCGAACTGCGCCCGCACGACGGCGAACGGCACCTTGCCCGGCCGGAAACCCTTCAGGCGCGCCGTGCGCGAGAGCTGCTGCAGCCGCTGGTGCACCGCCTGGTCGAGGCGCGAACCCGGCACGGTGACCTCCAGGCGGCGTTCCAGACCGGAGGTGGTCGTCAACGAAGTCTGCATCGGATGGGCCCTGTGTAGTCAGTTGGGTGGGGCGCGCCGGAACCGGCGGCGGGGCCCGGTGGTGCGAAAGGAGAGACTCGAACTCTCACGGGTTGCCCCACTGGCTCCTAAGGCCAGCGCGTCTACCAGTTCCGCCACTTTCGCCCCGCGAGACGCCGCGCCGCTGCGCGTACCTGAAGCATCCCCACATGCAATGTGTGAAATCCGTCGAAGTATACCGGAGCGGCCCGGCCGCCGGGCGACCTCCCGCGGCACACCGCAGCAATTTCGCTTATTCTACGTGGATGCGCCATGGCGGACGCGATGGACTGGCCGCCGGGAGAGCCAAGCGGCCATGACCCAACTGCTGAATCTGCTGCTCGTCACCGGGCTCACCGTCCTTTCCGGCATCATGGACGCGCGCGGCTTCTACTACGCCCCGCTCGCCTGGCCGCACGGGCGACTCGACGGACGCTATGCCCTGCTCGCCATCGGCTGCTTCGTCGGCGGGCTGTCGCTGTACATCCTCGCGGTGCGCTACATGCAGCACGTCGGCGTCGGCAGTGTCGCCGTGCAGAGCGCGGTCTGGTTCGTGGTCACCGCCGTGGGCATCGCCGTGCTCGACGGCACGGTGGTGCACTGGACGCGCGCGCAGCAGATCGTCGGCGCGCTGGTCTTCGTCGGTCTCGCCTGGCTCATCGCCTCCACCCGCGCCACCAGCGCCTGAGCACGTCGCGCCCCTGACGCCCATTGGCGACAGGTGGACGCCCGTTCAGGCATGGTTCACGTTCACGGCCGTCAAATCTCCACATGGAACAGGAGATGAGTCGGCCAATGATGGAAGACACCGAGATGAGCCGCCCGGCGCCCACCCGGGTGCTGGGCGCCAGCGGCGCCGCGCGTCCAGGCGGCACCGGCGGCTCCACGGCGGAGCGGCGTGCCCGCCTGGTCGTAGCCTGCGCCTGCGACATCCTGGGCCTGGACCCGGGCGCCATCAGCGGTGAGATCCGGCTGCCGCTCTCCGTCGAGGAGTTCGAGCAGGCCTTGCGGCAGCGCTATGCGCTCACGCACCCCGAACTCGTGTTCCGCACCGATTCGACGCTGGAGCGCGCCCGGCTGGAGCGCCGCGGCCTGGAGTCCATCCCGCGGGTGATCCTGCGCCAGGGCGCACCGCGGCGGAAGCGCGCCTAGGCGCAGGGGCCTATGCGCAGGGCAAGCAAGCCCGGCGGAAAGTGGTGGGCCGTGTAGGGATCGAACCTACGACCAAGAGATTAAGAGTCTCCTGCTCTACCAGCTGAGCTAACGGCCCGACATCGGTCTGGAACTGGGGTGGACGACGGGACTCGAACCCGCGACAGCCGGAATCACAATCCGGGACTCTACCAACTGAGCTACGTCCACCGTCGCAATCAACCTGGCGCGCCCGGCAGGACTCGAACC
>JADLDQ010000316.1 GCA_020846575.1 Burkholderiales bacterium | reverse complement strand
GTGATCGTCTCGGGCACGTGCACTTCCCGCACCGAGGGTTCGGCGGGGCCGATCGGTTGCGCGGGCAGCGCTTCGCGCGCGTCGGCACGGTGTCGCGCCGAGCCCTTCGGGTTGTGCCATCCGGAGGCGCCCTGCACTTCGCCGCGCGTCTTGATCGCGCGGCGCTTGACACTGTCGTCCTTCCAGACAGTGACTTCCTTCTTCTTCGCCTTCTTCTCGGTCTTGGCGCCGGGTTCGGCGGCCTTGGGTTTGTGCAGCGTCGTGTCAGCGGCAGGTGCGGCAGGCGCGCTCGCCTCCGTTGCCTTCTTCAGCTCGGCCTCGCGCTGCTCGGCCTGGCGCCGCTCGCGCTCCTGCTTCTCCGCGACCTCGGCGGCCTGGCGCGCCGCGAGCTCGTGCTCGCGCTCCTGCTCCTGCTGGCGCAGCGCCACCTCGCGCTCGTCCACCACCGGCGCAGGCGCCTCCACCAGCGCCGGCTCGGCGATGCTCGCCGGCTCCGGGGCGTCGCGCCTCACGAAGACGCGCTTCTTCTTGACCTCGACCTGGATGGTGCGCGCCTTGCCGCTGGTATCGGACTTCTTGATGATCTCCGAGGACTGGCGGCGGGTCAGCGTGATCTTGGTCTTGGGTTCGACCGAGCCGTGCGACTTGCGCAAGTACTCCAGGAGCTTCGTCTTGTCCTGCTCGGACAGGATGTCGTCCGCCATCCGCCTGCCCACCCCGGCGGCCTGCAGCTGCTCGAGCAGCACCGCCGGCGGAACCTTCAGTTCCCCCGCGAATTGGACCACGCTCGTCTGTGCCATCTTCAGTTCCCGTATGCGAAGCAGGCTGTCGTGCGACGGTCGCGCCCGCCGGTCCCGGCCGGCGCGTGCACGAGCACAGCTTTCTACAGCCGCTGGTTCCGGAGCAGCAGCAAGTCAAGAGCCCGCTTCCCCGTCACCCCTTTACTCCTGAGCAAACCAGTGCTCCCGAGCCTTCATGATCAGCGACCTGGCGCGCTCCACGTCGATGCCGCTGATCTCGATCAGATCGTCCACCGCCAGATCGGCCAGTTCATCGCGAGTCTTGACGCCTGCTTCGCCGAGTTTGCCGGCGAGTTCACTGTCCATGCCCTCCAGCGTGCGCAGATCCAAGTCGGTCTTCTCGGCCTGCTCCTCGCTGGCGATCGCCTGTACCAGAAGCGCGTCGCGCGCTCGACTGCGAAGCTCGTTGACCGTCGCCTCGTCCAGTCCCTCGATCTCCAGCATCTCCTGGATGGGAACGTAAGCGACCTCCTCGAGACTGGAGAATCCCTCCTGGATCAGCATGTTGGCGACTTCCTCGTCGACGTCGAGCTTCTCCATGAACAGCTGCCGCAGCACCGCCGACTCTTCCTCGCTTTTCTTGCGGGCGTCCTGTTCTGTCATCAGGTTGATGGTCCAACCCGTCAGTTCGCTCGCCAGCCGCACGTTCTGCCCGCTGCGCCCGATGGCGACCGCAAGGTTCACCTCGTCCACCACCACGTCCATCGCGTGCTTTTCCTCGTCGACCAGGATGCTCGACACCTCGGCAGGGGCGAGCGCCCCGATCACGAACTGAGCCGGGTCGGCCGACCACAACACGATATCCACGCGTTCCCCGGCAAGCTCCTGGGTCACCGCCTGCACCCGGGAGCCGCGCATGCCGACGCAGGTGCCGATGGGATCGATGCGACGGTCGTTGCTGTGCACCGCGATCTTGGCGCGAACGCCCGGATCGCGTGCCGCCGACTTGATCTCCAGCAACCCCTCCTCGATCTCGGGCACTTCGAGCCGGAACAGTTCGATGATGAATTCCGGCGCGGTGCGCGACAGGATGAGCTGCGGCCCGCGCGCCGAGCGGTCCACCCGCATCACGTAGGCGCGCGTGCGGTCGCCGACCCGCAGGCTTTCCTTCGGAATGAGCTGGTCCCGCGGCAGCCTGGATTCGAGGCGCCCGATTTCGATGACCGCGTCCCCCCGTTCCATGCGCTTGATGGAGCCGGAGATGAGTTTCTCGTTGCGGCTGAGGAAATCCTGCAGCAGCTGTTCGCGCTCCGCGTCCCGGATCCTCTGCAAGATGACCTGCTTGGCGGCCTGCGCGCCGATCCGGCCGAACTCGATCGGCTCGAGCGGTTCCTCGATGAAATCCTCGACCTGGATGTCCGCGTGATGCTTCTGCGCCTCCGACAGCGCGATCTGGTGCGGCGGAAACTCGACCTGTTCGTCCGCCACCACCTGCCAGCGGCGAAAGGATTCGAACTCGCCGGTCTCGCGGTCCACCGCAACCCGCACTTCGACTTCCTCGTTGAAGCGCTTCTTGGTCGCCGAAGCGAGGGCGAGCTCCAGCGCTCCGAACACCACCTCCTTGTGCACGTTCTTTTCCCGTGCCAGCGCATCCACCAGGAGCAACAATTCGCGGCTCACGTTGCGTTCTCCCGCATCTACAGCTTGGGCACCAGACGCGCCCGTTTCAAGTCATCCAGCCGGAAGGAGAAGGGCCCGCTCCCGGTCTGCAGCTCGACACGGTCACCCTCGACGCTTCTCACCACACCGACAACGTGCCTGCGGCCCTCTACCAGCGTGCGCAGAGTGACATCGGCTTCGCGACCTGCGAACCGCTCGAACTCGCGCGCCGTCTTCAGCCGGCGGTCCAGTCCGGGCGAGGAGACCTCCAGCCTGCCGTAGTCGAGGCCCTCGACTTCCAGCACCCGCTGCAACTGCCGGCTGGCTGACTCGCAGTCGTTCAAGGTGACCGGGCACTCCTCGCGTTCCTTCTCGATGAAAACGCGCAACATTCTGCCGTGATTGGAAATCTCCCAATCAGCCAGCTCGCACCCAACGGCCCTCACGGCGCCGCGCAGCACCCGTTCCAGTTCCATCCCTGCCCAACGCACCGCAACTGACTTGCGGTTCAGAAACAAAAAATGGGCCGGACAGCCCATTCTTCAAGATGCCAATCGCCTCTGCAGCTCTAAAGCCTTAAAAGTATAGCAAGATTTTGCGCCGTCTCCAACCGGAATCCGAGCCTCGAGGCACCCCGCGCCGTGCACGAGCGCGGCCCAAGGCCCGGGGGAAATGCCCGCAGCGGCGGCCCTATAATTCGCCGTCGAACCGGCGCCCGTCCCGGCGCATTAACTCCCGGCGCGCCGCGAAGGCGCTTTCAGATGCTGGCGAACATCCTGCGAGAAGCCTGGCGGCGAGCGCGGCGTCCGGCGCCCACCGGCACACTGGCAGGCGACATCGAGCGCGTGGGTGATCTGCTGCGATCCGGCCGCGCGGCCGAAGCGCTGGTGCTCGCGCAGCGCTCCCTTTGCACCAACCCTCGCCGGCCGGAATTGCACCACCAGGTCGCTGTCGCCTGCCTGATGCTGGGCGATCTCGCCGGTGCGCAGGCGGCGGCGCGCTGCTCCCTCGAGATCCGACCCGAAGCGTTCGCTACCCGCGTGCTGCTGGGCGCCGCGTATCAGCGAGGCGGTCTGCCGTCGGCCGCGCTGGAGCAGTACGCGCATGCCGTAGCGCTGAATCCGGGCGACGCCGACGCCCTGGGCTACGCGGGCAACATGCAGCTCCAGCTCGGACGCCATCAGGAGGCCCTCGACAGCTACCGGCGCGCACTCGCGCTCCAGCCCGGCAATGCGGTGCTCAACAGCAATCTGCTGCTCGCCATGAACAGCGTTCCGAACGTCGATCGGGAGGCGCTGTACCGCGCGCACCGGCAGTGGGGAGCGCAGCTCGAGCGGGATTTCCTCGACCACGCGCACCCCGCTCCTGCGGACCCGGACCCGGAGCGCTCGCTTCGCGTCGGTTATGTGTCGGCCGACTTCCGGGAGCATTCCGTCGCCTATTTCATCGAGCCGATCTGGTCGCGCATCGAGCGCTCCCGCTACGCGACCTTCGTCTACGACAACTTCGCCGGGGAGCCGGACAGCGTGGCGACGCGGCTCGCGGCGCATGCGGACCGGTGGTGCCGCACTGCCGCACTCTCCGACGAGCAACTGGCGGCGCGCGTCCAGGCCGACCGGATCGACATTCTGGTCGATCTGTCCGGGCACACGGCGGGCAATCGCCTGCCGGTATTCGCCAGGAAGCCCGTCCCGGTGCAGGCAACGTGGTTCGCGTACATGAATACCACCGGGCTCACTTCCATCCAGTACCGGATCACGGACTGCTGGCTCACGCCGCCCGGCACGGAGCGCTTCTACAGCGAGCGACTGCTGCGGCTCACGGCGTGCGCCTGCTGGGCGCCGGCGCCGGACTGCCCCCCGGTGGGCGAACCGCCTTTCGCCTCGACCGGCAGGGTGAGCTTCGGCTCGTTCAACAACTGGACCAAGGTCACCCCGCAGGTCATCGCCGCCTGGTCGCGGATCCTCTCGGGCGTTCCAGGCTCGCGCCTGGTGGCCCTCCTCCCGGGCGGCGGCGACCCGGCCGTGCGCGCCGCGGTGGCGTCGGCCTTCGGGGCGCACTCGGTGGCGCCGGAGCGCCTGGATATCCGCGCAACCCGGCCCCTGGGCGGGTTCCTCGAGACGTTCGGCGAAGTGGATATCGCGCTCGACAGCTTTCCCTACACTGGCGGCACCACCACGCTGCACACACTGTGGATGGGCGTGCCGGTCATCGCCATGCAGACCGCGGGCGAGACCGGGCGCACCGGCGGCGGCATCCTCGCCGCAATCGGGGCCGAGGATCTGCT
>JADLDQ010000509.1 GCA_020846575.1 Burkholderiales bacterium | reverse complement strand
GACACGGGCGATGCCAACGGGGACATCTGGCGGGTGGCGATTTGCAGCGCCGCGAACGGCACGGGGCTGTTTAGCTCGGTCAAACTGGGCGCGGCGACGACCAAGACCAACCAGCAGCAACTCAACTGTACCTATGACCACGTCTTTACCTGGAGCTGATGCAGAGGACAGGATGCTGCCCAAAGGCCGTAAGGAAGGGAATGATGAAAGCACAACCCGTATGCCCGCTGGCCTATGTGGTTATCGCCATCGCCTGCATGACCCTGGCCGGGATGGTATCGCTTCGGGGGCAGGCGATGCGCTACGAGCGCGACCTCCAACTGTTTGCCGAAGTGCGCAAGGACGTGAAGAACGCCTCGGACGCTGTGCAGGTCAACCAACGACTGATGCTGAAGCTGCTGGCCGAGGCGGATACGCGCCGCTCCGGCATGATTCGAGAACTGGCGCGGCTGGACCGGCAGCACGACGCGATACTACGCCGCCTTGCGCGGCCGTGAGGAGTCTAGCATGACCGATTCGACCCACGAAGGCGCTTGCGAGAATTGTCCCCTGGAACACCTCCACTGGCCCTGCCACCTGTGCCGAAGGGCCAAGAAATACCGCCGACCCATCGCGCCGGGCGCGCTCCGAACGATCTTGTTCCCGGCCTGGATCTCAGTGGACCTCATAGAGGGATGGTCCCATCTGCGGCGGTGGCTCTCGGTGCTGGCGTTTGGGGGCGGGGTCCTGTGGCACAATCTGAACGCGAGTGAGCAAATTCTGGGAGCGATGATTACGCTCGATATCGTCTCTGGGGTGCTGCTGGCGATAGACAAAGGGGTCATATGCAGTACGAAAGGGATTCATGGCCTCCTGAAAAAGAGTGCGATGGTGGGATGCGTGGGTGCCCTCCATCTCTTGCAGCAGAACGTCCATTTCGGCATCCCGGCTGCCGAAGGGGTGGCGCTCTACTTCGCGAGTTTTGAGGGCATGAGCTTTTGGGAGAACATGATCGCGCTGGGCGTGCCGATGCCGCCGAAGCTCAAACAGATATTCGAGATCTGGAAGGGACATGACGCCTCCTCGCCATCGACCCCGAAGCAGGAACGAGCGAAAGGAGGTGATACGGAATGATGGACTTCCTGAAAAACTTCGCCCGGACCTGGCTCCTGACGACCGCCCAGAAGAACCGTGCGGCCGGAATCGCCATGTTGACCGGAACCCATACGATAGACGAAGCCACGGCGGGCGCGGTCTACGACGGCCTGACCTACTGGCTCGTCTCCCGCATTTAACAGACTTTCTGCCACACCGCCTCCTCTCGGTCACTGGCTCGGTCGCCTCGCGGGGTGGCCGGGCCCTTTTTGGCAGGAATCGTTGCAGTCGCCGTCGAAGGAAAGGAAAAGGAGCATTCGATGTCCGTGCGGGTGGATCGGCTGCTGGATGAGGGCGGGGCGTTGTCGGAAACGGTCGTCGTCGTTTTGGGCGGGGCGGAGCCGCAGCTGCTCTGCGTCTGTGACACGCTGGAACTGGCCCGCCAGCAAGCGGCGTTTTTTGAAGCGTTAGCGCGAAGCGGCAGCGGGAATGGATCGAGTCCCTGGCCGTCCTTGCTTTTGCCCGAAGGCGGCACGGTGGCGATGCCGGGTGATGCATGGGAGGCCCTGGCGGCCACCATCGAAGAAGTCTGTGCCTGGACGACCCCACCCGGCGAAAGGAGGGCGTGATGCCTGAGTTTGTCACGGAAGTCTTTGAAACCGAAGTGCCCTTAAACTCCCAGCAAAGCCTTGCGGAAGTGCTGCTGCGGCTCTGGCCGACCGAGGCGGAGGCGGCACTTTCGCGGATGCAGGGCTTTCGCTTGCGCGGGGCCGACGCAAGACTTTTAGCAACGTTTACCTTCAAGGCAGAACGGAACCGAGAGCAGGGCCGCCGCGTCTTTCTGTATGTTCCCGATAACCCCTTCCCGATCCAGGGCGACAGCATCGTTCCCGAAGTCTGCCGCCTCTACTGGGTCTTCGTAGACCCGGAAACACTTTCAATCTCCGTCTCGGACACCTGCGGCCTGAAGGAAGCCGTGACGCTTTCGACTGCCTGACCTTTCCTCCTCCACCCGAACCCACTGGCCCGGCAACCCCAAAGCTGCCGGGTCTTTTTTGTGCCTCCCATAGCGAACTTTTGTTTG
>JADLDQ010000315.1 GCA_020846575.1 Burkholderiales bacterium | reverse complement strand
AGCCCTGCAGGCGCTGCAAGGCGACTGTTGATCCGACTGCTTGGCACGCGGGTCTGGAATCGCCTTGGCGAGCGAGCGCCCCCGCACGCACGGCCGTCGCCAGCCGATAATAGGCGCCCGCCCTCAACCGTATTCCTCATGGCTCTCCAATCCGATTCGACCTTCGTCAGCTGGTTCCGCGCCGCGGCGCCCTACTTCCACGCGTTCCGCGGCCGGACCTTCGTCATCGCGTTCGGAGGGGAACTGGTGGCCGAGGGAAAGTTCGTCGCGCTGGCCCATGACCTGAACCTGCTGCACAGCGCCGGCATCCGCCTGGTACTGGTGCACGGCTCGCGGCCCCAGATCGAGGCGCAGTTGCGGCAGCGTCGCACCAAGTCGCGCTATCTGAACGGGCTGCGCATCACCGACGCGGTGGCGCTCGAGTGCGTCAAGGAGGCGGTCGGGCTGCTGCGGGTGGAGATCGATGCGCTGCTGTCCCAGGGCTTGCCGAATTCGCCCATGGCAGGCGCGGCGATCAACACGGTATCGGGGAACTTCATCACCGCCCAGCCCTACGGCGTGAGGAAAGGCATGGACTACCAGTACACCGGCAGCGTACGCAAGGTGGATGCCGCCGCGATCCGCGCGTGCCTGGACGCGGGCAATTTCGTGGTGGTCTCGAACCTGGGCTATTCCCCGACCGGCGAGGTGTTCAACTGCGCCATGGAGGACGTCGCGGTGGGGACCGCCAAGGCGCTCGCCGCGGACAAGCTGATCTACTTCGCCGACGCGCCGGTGCAGGACGCCAGGGGCCGCCTGGTCGCCGAGATCACGGCGGAGGAGGCCGACCGCTTGCTTTCCAGGGGCAAGCTCACCGAGAACACCCGCCTGTACCTGCAGCACGCGGTCGAGGCCGTGCGTGGCGGGGTTGCGCGGGCGCACCTGGTTTCACACCGGGTGGACGGTGCGCTGCTGATCGAACTGTTCACCCACAAGGGCTCGGGCAGCATGGTCACGGCCGACAAGCTCGAGCGCCTGCGCCCGGCCACCATCGAGGACGTCGGCGGCATCCTCGCGCTCATCGAACCGCTGGAGGCCGAGGGCACGCTGGTGCGTCGCGGCCGCGAACTGCTGGAGCGCGAGATCGCGCGCTTCTACGTGGTCGAGCACGACGGCTTGATCATCGGCAGCGCCGCGCTGTACCCCTTACCCTCCGGGAAGGCCGCGGAGCTGGCGGCGCTGGTGGTGAGGCCGGAGTCGCGCGGCCTGGGTTACGGCGAGAAGCTTCTCCAGCATCTGTCGGCAGAGGCGCGCCGCCAGGGCATGCGGCGGCTGTTCGTGCTCACCACGCAGACCGCGCACTGGTTCATCGAGCGCGGGTTCACGCAGACCGACGTGACGAGCCTGCCCGAGGCGCGCCGCTCGCTCTACAACCTGCAGCGCCGCTCGAAGGTGCTGGTCAAGGCGATCTGAAGGTGGGCCGCAGACCGGTCCACCCCTAGAATGACGGAAATCCAAGCGGGAGCGCCACCATGGCAAGAATGATTCACTGCGTCAAGCTCGGCCGCGAAGCCGAAGGTCTGGATTTCCCACCTTACCCGGGTCCCCTGGGCAAACGCCTCTTCGAGAGCGTATCCAAGGAGGCGTGGCAGGACTGGATCCGACACCAGACCATGCTCATCAACGAGAACCGGCTGAACCTCGCCGATCCGCGGGCCCGCCAGTATCTCGCCGAGCAGATGGAGCGCCACGTCGTCGGCGGGGGCGCGGATGTCGCGGCGGGGTTCGTTCCGCCCGGGCAGAAGGGCTGAGCGGCGCGGGCGCCCCGCTCGCAAGCGTCTCCCCCCGCCGGCCGGGCGCGCCGCGGGGAGGGGGTCGCTCGCACTTGCTCGGCCGGCCGCAGGCGCCGCGGGTCGCGGCGCTCGACCATGAATATCTGGTCCGCGCGCAGTGCTCAGATATCTGGTCCGCGCGCAGTGCTCAGCGCCCGCAGGGGCGCAGCGTTTTCACCCCGGAGGGCTCCGCCAGCAACAGCAGATCGGCCCCGCGCCGGGCGAACAGCCCCACGGTAACCACGCCGGGGATGCCGTTCAGCCGGTCCTCCAGCCCTGCGGCGTCCGCCATGTCCAGGCCCGATACGTCGATGATGAGGTTGCCGTTGTCGGTAGTGAAATCCTCGCGCAGTCGCGCCATTCCGCCCAGCTTTGCCAGTTCGCGCCCAACGTGGGTGCGGGCGAGCGGAATCACCTCCAGCGGCAGCGGAAATCGCCCCAGGCGGGAGACGAACTTGGATTGGTCGGCGATGCACACGAAGCTGCGCGCCACCGCGGCGACGATCTTCTCCCGGGTGAGCGCCCCGCCGCCGCCCTTGATCATCTCCAAGCGCGCGTTGACCTCGTCGGCGCCGTCCACGTAGACGGGCAGATCCTCCACGTCGTTGAGGTCGAGGATGGGGATACCCAGCCGGCGCAGCCGCTCGGCGCTGCGTTCGGAGCTCGCGACCGCGCCCGGGATGCGCCCCTTCAGACCGGCCAGCCTGTCGATGAACAGGTCGGCGGTGGAGCCCGTACCCACGCCGAGCGGCGCACCCTCGACAACGTGAGCGATCGCGGCCTGCGCCGCAGCGGCCTTGAGATCGCCCTGGTTCATCCCGCCGCCCCGCCGCCGCACTTTCGGTTCGGCCGGGGGTGAGCGCAGCGCGACCTCACGCGCCGCGCCGCCGGGGCGGTGGCAGATCGGTGCACACGCCCTCGTAGAACTCGGCTGCCAGCCCGACCGATTCACCGAGGGTCGGGTGGGGGTGGATGGTCTTGCCGATGTCCACGGCGTCTGCGCCCATCTCGATGGCGAGCGCCAGTTCGCAGATCAGGTCGCCGGCACCGTTGCCGACGATGCCGGCGCCGACGATGCGGTGCGACTGTTCGTCGAAGACGAGCTTGGTGAAGCCCTCGTCGCGGCCGTTGGCGATGGCGCGGCCGAGCGCGGACCAGGGGAAGCGGCCCACGCCCACCGCCAGTCCCTGGCGCTTCGCCTCCTCCTCCGTCACCCCGGCCCAGGCGATCTCCGGGTCGGTATAGGCCACCGACGGGATCACCCGGGCATCGAAGTGGGACTTCCGTCCGGCGGCTGCCTCGGCAGCCACGTGCCCCTGGTGGGTCGCCTTGTGCGCCAGCATCGGCGCCCCGGCGATGTCGCCGATGGCGAAGATATTCTGGACGCTGGTGCGCATCTGCGAATCCACGGGTATGTAGCCGCGCTCGTCCACGCGCACGCCGGCGCGCGCGGCGCCGATGCGCGCGCCGTT
>JADLDQ010000314.1 GCA_020846575.1 Burkholderiales bacterium | reverse complement strand
GCCTCGATCGCCGGGCTGCGCGCCGATCGCCTGGTCGGTTACGCCTACGCGGCCACCAAGGCGGCTCTGGTCAACCTGGTACGCCAGGCGGCGCTGGAACTGGCGCCGTACAACGTGATGGTGAACGCGATCGCGCCGGGACCCTTCCTCACCAACATCGCGGACGGCCGGCTGCACCGAGAGCCCGAAGCGGTGAAGGCCTTCGAGGCCACGGTGCCGCTCGGGCGCCTCGCCCAGCCGCGGGAGATCCAGGGGCTCGCGCTGCTGCTCGCCTCGCCGGCATCGAGCTTTATCACCGGGGCGGTGATCCCCATCGACGGCGGGTCGAGCGCGGGCTGAAGGCGTCCCGGCGCGCGCGACGCGCCAGCGGCCAGACCTTGCCTTCCCGCCCCGGCGCCTGCCCGCGGGGTGAGGAAGGCTGTATGGACTGCCAATTCTTAGCGTCCATCTGCTGGCCGGGCGAGTGTGGATGCGGCGCCGGCTTGCCTTGCCCGCTGCCGATCGGATGCACGCGCCTGCGCGCGTGCGCGGCGCGCCGCTGATCAAGCGTGCTGCCGCGGTCCGAATTCCGCTACAGTTACTTCGCCCCGCAACCGGAACACGACCCCGTGCAGCACACAGCCGTGAGCCTCGAGAGCGACATCCCGCCCGTGCGCACCATCCGCGACATCGAGGCGATCGAGCGCGTCCCGCTCGAGGAGCGCGTCTGGTCCTGGAACCTCAACGACTGGATCGCCCGCGGCTGGTCGCTCGCGCCGGACAAGTTCGCCCTCCAGTACGTCGAGGACGGCGACCCACGGCGCGAACCGGTGTCGATCAGCTACCGCGAACTCGCGAAACGCTCGACGCAGGCGGCGAACCTGTTCCATTTCCTGGGCGCCGGGCACGAGGACGGAATTCTGTTCCTCACGCCGACGCTACCGCAGCTCTACTACGCCCTGTTAGGGGGTCTCGCCACGGGCATCGCCTGCGTGGTCAACTGGATGCAAAAGCCCGAGCACCTGGTGGACCTGGTGCGCAGCGCCCGCACCCGCGTCCTGGTGGTGCTGGGTCCGACGCCCGGCTACGACATCTGGGAAAACGTGCAGAAGATCCGCGCGCAGCTGCCGGCGGGACTGCACGTGCTCTCGGTGCAGGCGCTCGGCGGCACCCGGCTGGCGCAGACCGACTTCGACGCGCTGTGCGCGAAGCAGCCCGGCGAGCGCACCGTGTTCGAGCGCACCGTCGTCGCCGACGACGTGGCCGCCTACGTGCATTCCGGCGGCACCACCGGGTCGCCGAAGCTCGTGCGCCTCACGCACCGCGGCATCTGCTACAAGGCCTGGGTGCAGGCGGCGCTGCGCGGCGGCGAGCGCGAGGACAGCATCTTCGCCGACTATCCGCTGTTCCACGTCGCCGGCCTGCTCTCGCGCGGCATCTTTTCGATTGCCAGCGGCATGACGGTGGTCATCCCCTCGGCCCTGGGCGCCCGCGACCGGCGTTTCATCGCCAACTACTGGAAGTTCGTCGAGCGCTACCGCATCACCCACTTCACCGGCGTGCCGACCACGCTCGCGGTGCTGGCGAAGAACCTGCCGACCACCGAGGACGTGAGCTCGCTGAAGAAGACCGCCACCACCGGCTCGGCGCCGCTGCCGGTGGAGACGGTACGGGAACTGGAGCGCGGCCTCGGGATCCGCGTCCTGCTCACCTACGGTTCCACCGAGTACACCACCAGCGCCACGCAGCCGCCGCGCGAGGGCGATCCCCGCTACGGCTCGACGGGCTTTCGCCTGCCGTATACCCGGGTGGAGACGGTCGAACTCGATCGCGACGGCAACATCGCGCGCGTCTGCGGCCCCGACGAGCCGGGAATCGTGGTGGTCAAGGGGCCCGGGGTCACCCCCGGCTATGTCGATCCGAAGCACAACGCAGGCGTGTTCACCAGCGACGGCTATTTCAAGTCCGGCGACCTCGGGCGCATCGACGCGGACGGCTATCTGTGGATCACCGGGCGCGTCAAGGACCTCATCATCCGCGGCGGCCACAACATCGACCCGATGACGATCGAGGACACGCTCAAGAAGCACCCCGCGGTGCTGCACGCGGCCGCGGTCGGCAGGCCCGATGCCTACGCAGGCGAGCTGCCGGTCGCCTACGTGCAGCGCGTCCCCGGCGCCAGCGCGAGCGAGGGCGAGTTGGCAGCTTTCGCGCTGGCGCACATCCCGGAGCGCCCTGCCGCACCCAAGGAGATCTACTTCGTCGAGGCGCTGCCGCTCACCGACATCGGCAAGCCCGACAAGGTGAACCTGCGCTTCGACGCCGCCCGGCGCGCCTTCACCGAAGTGCTCGCAGCGGCCCTGGGCGCGCGCGCGCAGCTCGCGGTCGAGGTCGGCCCGGACGCCACCCACGGCACCCGAGTCACCGTCGCCGTCTCCGGGATGGCGGCGGGCTGCCGGCTCGACATCGAGCGGCGCATCGCAGGCGTGATGAAGGGCTACAGCTACCACTACGTGCTGCGTTTCGGCTGAGTGGCTGTGAAGAAACCCCGCCAAGAGGTAGACCGATCGTTTGGAATAGTGTCAGAAGGACCTGTGGCCCAAAGCGTGGCCAAGGGCCAGACTGCATCGTCAGTTCGGGTCGTACCACGCTAAGCGGTTGTGACAGCGATGTTTTTTTTCCAAGAGATGGGGTTTGTCGGCCTTAGCGCGCCAGTCTTGGGATTGAAACTGGCGTTGTAAGAGCATTGCCGTCTGCTGTCAGATGCGTTAGCATCTGATGCGTGCGCACCACTCTGGACATCGCTGACGACGTGCTGCAGGCTGCCAAGGAGCGCGCCCGCCGCGAAAGGAAAACGATCGGCGAGGTCGTATCCGAGCTCGTACGCCAAGCGTTGAATGCGCTGCCGGAAGCGCCTTCGGCGCGCGCCCCGGAGGCGCTCTACGGCCTGCGGCCGTTTCCGAAGCGCGGCGGCATCGTGACCAACGAACTGATCGACAGGCTGCGCGAAGAAGACGCTTATTGAGATGCGCGCGCTCCTGGATGTGAACGTGCTCATCGCCTTGCTGGACGCCGATCACTCGTTGCACGCGCGCGCGACCCAGTGGTTCGCCGCCCACGCCCCCGGCGGCTGGGCCTCGTGTCCCATCACGCAGAACGGCTGCATTCGCATCATGTCGCACCCCGGTTACCCGAACGCGCTGCCGGTGCGGGCGGTCATGGAGCGCCTTGCGGAAGCGGCCGCGAGCGCCTTCCACGAGTTCTGGCCCGATGACGTGAGCCTGCTCGATGCCAGGGTAGCCGATTCCACCCGCATCCACGGCCCGCGCCAACTCACCGATCTCTCTCTGCTCGCGCTCGCCGTGCGGCACGAAGGGCAGTTCGTTACGTTTGACGTGTCGGTCTCCATCGAGGCCGTCGCGCGCGCCGAGAGCAGGCACCTGCAAACGCTGTAGCGTGCAGGTCCGGGGTCGGACCACGCCATGGAACCTGCGAACAAGTCGCGTTCGACCTTTCCAGTCGGGTGACTTGAAGGACGCTGGAAGACGGAAAAAGCGCCAAGCAACACCGGGAAAGCGGTCCGGGAAGACATGTTGATGCGAATATTCCGCCTACGCGACAGCTCGCGCGGTCACTCGGCATTGGTTGCAGCAATTTGCCATTGAGTTCCGAAAAATCAATTTCCTCTCAGGCTCTGAGCGTCGTGCGCCGCGTGCCGCGCGCCCTGTCCGGGCGCGTGGCGGGGCACCGTGCCGAGGTACCGACCCGAAGTGCTGACTGACAACGAGATCTACCTCTTGCGCGAAGGCACCGCCACGCGGCTCTACCGCTGGCTGGGCGCGCATGCGCTGCCGCGCGAGGAGGGTGTGCGCTTTGCCGTCTGGGCGCCCAACGCGCGCTCGGTGAGCGTCAAAGGCGACTGGAACGGCTGGGAGGCGGGCCGCGACGCGCTCGCACCGCGTTCCGACGGCTCGGGTGTCTGGGAGGGCACTGCGCCCGCCGCGCGCCGCGGGCAGGCCTACAAGTACCGCATCGTCAACCGCGAGACCGGCCTCGCCGCCGACAAGGCGGACCCGTTCGCCTTCTACTGCGAGTGCCCGCCCGCCACCGCCTCGCGCGTGTGGACGCTGGAACACGACTGGGGCGACGCGCAGTGGATGGCATCGCGAGCCGCCCGCAACGCGCTCGCTGCGCCGATATCGATCTACGAGCTGCACGCCGGCTCCTGGAGCCGGCCCGAGGGCCGGATGCCCGGCTGGCGGGAGCTCGCGCCGCGCCTCGCCGACTACGTGCTGCGCATGGGCTTCACCCATGTCGAGCTCCTCCCGGTCACCGAGCATCCCTTCTACGGCTCCTGGGGCTACCAGACCACCGGCTACTTCGCGCCCAGCGCCCGCTACGGCACGCCGCAGGACTTCATGGATTTCGTCGATCACCTGCACCAGCGCGGCATCGGCGTCATCCTCGACTGGGTGCCCTCGCACTTCCCGGCGGACGGCCACGGGCTCGCCGGGTTCGACGGCACCCACCTCTACGAGCACGCCGACCCGCGCCAGGGCTTTCATCCCGAGTGGCGTTCCTGCATCTTCAACTACGGCAGGAACGAGGTGCGGGCCTTCCTGTACTCCAGCGCTCTGTTCTGGCTGGACCGGTACCACGTCGACGGGCTGCGCGTGGATGCGGTGGCCTCGATGCTCTACCTCGATTACTCGCGCGGGCAAGGCGAGTGGATCCCCAACCGATACGGCGGCAAGGAGAACCTGGAGGCGATCGCGTTCCTGCGCACGCTGAACGAGGCGGTGTATCGCGACCACCCGGATGCGCTGACGGTCGCCGAGGAATCCACCGCCTGGCCCATGGTCTCGCGGCCCACCTGGCTCGGAGGCCTGGGCTTCGGCATGAAGTGGAACATGGGGTGGATGCACGATACGCTCGCCTACCTGCGCGAGGATCCGGTGCACCGGCAGTACCACCACGGGCGGCTCACCTTCTCGCTCCTGTACGCCTTCCACGAGAACTTCGTGCTGCCGCTGTCGCACGATGAAGTGGTGCACGGCAAGGGTTCGCTCATCGGCCGCATGCCCGGCGACGACTGGCAGAAGTTCGCCAACCTGCGCGCCCTGTACGGCTACATGTGGGCGCACCCGGGCAAGAAGCTGCTGTTCATGGGCGGCGAGTTCGCACAGCGCCGCGAGTGGGCGCACGAGCAGGCGCTCGAGTGGTGGGTGGCGGATCTCCCCGGGCACGCCGGCGTGCAGCGCTGGGTGTCGGACCTCAACGCCGTGTACCGCTCGGATCCGGCGCTCCACGAAGCCGATTTCTCCGGCGAGGGCTTCGAGTGGATCGACTGCGACGACGCCCAGGCGAGCGTGCTCGCGTTCCTGCGCTGGCCGCGCGCGCGTTCCTCGCCGGTGCTGGTGGTGTGCAACTTCACGCCCGTGCCGCGCCGGGACCACCGCCTGGGCGTGCCGCAGGCCGGGACCTGGCGCGAGTTGCTCAACAGCGACTCGCTGGCATACGGCGGCTCGGGCTGGGGCAACCTCGGCGCAGTCGCCTCCGAGCCGGTGGTGTCCCACGGCCGGCCGCAGTCCCTCGCGCTCAACCTGCCGCCGCTCGCCTGCCTGTTCCTGAAACCTGCCTGAGGGCGAGAGCGCCGGCAGCTCCCTGCCTTCGGTACAGCCGGCGCCCGCTTCGTCGCGCCGCGGCGCCTTGCAGGTACGCCTTGCGCGGATCGCGTCGCCGCGTGCGAAGGCGCGAGGGTTCGACAGCACGAAGGTACATGGATTCGACAGCACGAAAGTGCCGGGATTCGACGCTGCGAAGGCGCGAGGGTTCGAGGGCGCGATGGCCGATCCCGCGACGAAGCAAGGTATGATTGGGACGAAGCAGCGGCCGGACTCGGCCGGTATTCCCGAAATATCCCCGATGCCCGCACCCTTCACCGCCCTGTGGCCGGGCCGGCCCTACCCGCTGGGCGCGACCTGGGATGGACAGGGCGTCAACTTCGCCCTTTTCTCCCGCAATGCCGAAGGCGTGGAGCTGTGCCTGTTCGACGCCGCCGGCCGGCGCGAACTGCAGCGCCTCGCGCTGCGCGAGTGCACCGATCAGGTCTGGCACGGCTACCTGCCCGAGGCGCGTCCGGGCCAGCTCTACGGCTACCGGGTGCGCGGTCCGTACCGGCCCGAGGAGGGCCATCGCTTCAACCGCCAGAAGCTGCTGGTCGATCCCTACGCCAAGGAGATCGCGGGGCGCCTGCGCTGGAGCGACGCGCTGTACGGCTACACGCTCGGCAGCGAGAAAGCGGACCTGTCTTGTGACCGTCGCAACAGCGCCGCCGGCGTGCCCAAGAGCCGGGTGGTGGATACCGCCTTCACCTGGGGCGACGACCGGCGGCCGCACACGCCCTGGCACGAGACGGTGATCTACGAGCTGCACGTGCGCGGCTTCACCGTGCGCCATCCCGAGGTTCCGCCATCGCTCCAGGGCACCTATGCGGCGCTCGCCTCGGCGCCGGTGGTGGACTATCTCAAGCGCCTGGGGGTCACCGCGGTGGAACTGATGCCGGTGCACGCCGCCGTGGACGAGCGCGCGCTGGTGGAGAAGGGACTTCGCAACTACTGGGGCTACAACACCCTCGGATTCTTCGCCCCGGAGCTGCGCTACTCGGCCTCGGGCAGCTCCAAGGAATTCAAGACCATGGTCAAGATCCTGCACTCGGCCGGGATCGAGGTCATCATCGACGTGGTCTACAACCACAGCTGCGAGGGCAGCGAGACCGGGCCGACGCTTTCGTTTCGCGGCATCGACAACGCCGCCTACTACCGCCTTTCACCCCAGGATCCGCGCCGCTACCT
>JADLDQ010000313.1 GCA_020846575.1 Burkholderiales bacterium | reverse complement strand
GGCGGTGCAGGCGTCGCGGCCGCGGCGCCCAACGGGCCTGCCGGCTTCACCAGCGAGGCGTTCGTGCGCCAGGCGCGGCTCAACTTCCTGCGCTGGCAGGAAGCGAACGACCGGGGTGACGTGCAGACGCTGCGCGAAGTCGCGACCGATGACATGGCGAGCGCCCTGGCGGCGGACGTCGCCAGCCGCGCCGGGCGCAGCCAGCGCACCGAGGTGGAGGGTCTTGCGGCGACGCTGCTGGAAGTCACCACCGAAGGCGATGCGCACTGGGCGAGCGTGAGCTTCCAGGGCACGGCGCGCGACGGCGACGACGCACCCGCGCCGTTCCACGAGATCTGGCACTTGAGAAAGCCCGTGGACGGCCGCTCGGGCTGGCTGCTCGCCGGTATCCAGCAGACCTCCTAGCGTCGCGCCGTCAGGGGCAAGGGCGGTGGCCGCTCCCGGCTGGGTCGAATCCGCCTCCCGCCTGGCCGCCGGCTCGGCCGCCCGCGTCTCGGCGCTGGCCCTCAACCACCTGCTCGACCAGCATGCCTGGGCGCGCGAGCGGCTCGCGCCCTTCGCCGGACGCACACTCACCTACCGCTCGCCGCCGCTGCCGGCGTATCGCCTGTGCATTCTCGAGTCCGGACGGGTGGAGCCGCAGCGGCCCGAGCGGCCAGGCGCAACCCAGGTCGCACCCGAGGCGGCGCCCGAGCCCCAAGGCGAGCCAGCCGCGGCAGATGTGGTCGTGACGCTGAAGCCCGGCATCGTCCCCTTCCTCGTGCGGCGGCGGCTGGATCTGCCCCTGGGGGACACCGGCTCGGCCTTCGAGATCACGGGCGCCGAGGATCTGGCGGTTGCGGTGAGCGAGCTGATGCTCCATCTCGACTGGGATGCCGAGGAAGACCTGTCGATGCTCGTCGGCGACGTGGCGGCCCATCGCATCGCCGGTGCAGGGCGCGAGCTGCTCGCCTGGCAGAAGGAGGCGGCGCAGCGCTTCGCCCGCAGTTTCGCCGAGTACTGGACCGAGGAGAAAGCGGTGCTTCCCGGGCGCGGCGAGTTCGATGCCTTCCGCAGCGAAATCGAGCGTATCGACGCGCGCCTGGCAGGGATCGAGGCACGGATCGAGGCGCTCCGCCCGCGCGATCCGCCGCGGTAGCGCCACGCCCGGCCCGAGCCGCAAGGCCGCCGGCCCCGGGCCTGTGAGGAACGCAAGCGGGCTCGCTCTGGCGATCGAAACCAGTTCCTGCACGGAATCCCCTTGGGCCAGATCCTGCGGCTGCTGCGAATCCTGAGCGTCGCTCTGCGCTACGGCCTGGACGAATTCGCGCTCGCCTCCGATCCCGATGGCTGGATCGCGCGCGCCACGCGCTTTGTCTTTTCGGCCCGCGACCTCGGCGCGCCGCGCGCGGTGCGGCTGCGCCAGGCGCTGGAAGAACTGGGCCCGATCTTCGTCAAGTTCGGGCAGATGCTCTCGACGCGGCGCGACCTGCTGCCGCTGGACATCGCCGACGAACTGGCGCGTCTCCAGGACCAGGTCCCGCCCTTTCCCCCGGAGCAGGCTCTCGCCGAGATCGAGGCGGCCTTCGGCAGGCCGGCCTCGCAGGTGTATGCGCATTTCGAGCCGGTGGCGGTGGCGAGCGCCTCCATCGCCCAGGTGCACTTCGCCGAACTGCCCGGGGAGGTCAAGGCCGCAGTGAAGATCCTGCGGCCGGGCATCCGCTCGGTGATCCGGCGCGACCTGGCGCTGCTCGACGCGGCGGCGGTCCTGGTCGAGCGCCTGTGGGCCGACGGCAGGCGCCTGAAACCGCGCGAGGTCGTGGCCGAGTTCGCCCGGCACCTGGACGAGGAGCTGGACCTGATGGTGGAGGCCGCCAACGCGAGCCAGCTGCGGCGCAACTTCTCGGGCTCCCCTCTGCTTCGCATTCCCGATATCTACTGGGAGTACTGCACCAGCACAGTGATGACCATGGAGCGCATGTACGGCACGCCGGTCTCGCAGGTGGAACGGCTGCGCGAGCAGGGCGTGGACATCCCGGCGCTCGCCCGCTCGGGGGTGGAGATCTTCTTCACCCAGGTTTTCCGCGACGGTTATTTCCACGCCGACATGCACCCGGGCAACATCCTGGTTACCCCGGCGGGCCAGTACGTGGCCCTGGATTTCGGCATCATGGGCACGCTCACCCACCGCGACAAGAACTACCTCGCGCAGAACTTCCTCGCCTTCTTCAACCGCGACTACCGCCTGGTCGCCGAGATTCACATCGAGTCGGGCTGGGTGCCCCCCGCCACCCGCGTGGACGAGCTGGAGGCTGCGTTCCGCTCGGTGTGCGAGCCGGTGTTCGACCGGCCGCTCCGGGAGATCAAGTTCGGCCACGTGCTCCTGCGGCTGTTCCAGACCTCGCGCCGTTTCGGCGTCGAGATCCAGCCGCAGCTCGTGCTCCTGCAGAAGACGCTGCTCAACATCGAGGGGCTGGGACGGCAGCTCGACCCGGAGCTGGACCTGTGGAAGACGGCCAAGCCCTACCTGCAGCGTTGGATGAGCGAGCAGCTCGGCTGGCGCGCCTTCGTGCGCGGGCTTCGCGAGGAGGCGCCGCGCTGGGCGAGCGCGCTGCCGCAGATGCCCCGCCTGATCCACGCCCTGCTCGCGGAGGACCGCATCGGCCGGCTCACCCAGAGCGTGGAGAAGCTGCACGCCGACCACAAGGGGCGCAACCGGCGCCTCGTCTGGATCGGCCTGCTGCTCGCGGCCCTGCTCGCCTTCGAGATCTGGGTGCGGTTTCCGGCCTGAGCGCGGCGGGCCGTCCCAAGCGCGAAGCTCTTGTCGCGCAGCGACAAGGCACTCCAACAAGCGCGCCGGGCCGTCCCGAGCGCGAAGCCCTGGTCGCGCAGCGACAAGGCATTGCATTCGGCGCCGGGGTGGCGGCGGCGAGGGCAGACGGCTCAGTGGATCAACTGACGCCGGTACTCGCCCGCTCGTGTTCGAACAGCGGCGCGCTTGCGCATACAATCGCCGACCAACCTATCGTTCCAAGCCAACGATTCCGTGCTCGTCATCTCCGTCATCCTCTACCTGGCTGTGTGCATCGGCATCGGGCTGTGGGCCGCAACGCGCGTGCGCGGCTCGCGCGACTACCTGGTCGCCGGCCGCAGTCTGCCCCTGTACATCAGCACCGCAACGGTGTTCGCCACCTGGTTCGGCGCCGAGACGGTGCTGTCGGTGTCGGCGACCTTCGCCCGCGACGGCCTGGGAGGCGTGATCGCCGACCCGTTCGGTGCGTCCTTCTGTCTGGTGTTCGTCGCCGTCTTCTTCGCGCGCGCCTTCTACCGCATGGACCTGCTCACCATCGGGGACTTCTACCGCAGGCGCTATAACAAGCCGGTCGAAGTGATCACGGCGCTCGCCATCAGCGCCTCCTACCTGGGCTGGACCTCGGCGCAGTTCACCGCGCTCGGGCTCGCGTTTTCGGTGCTCTCGGAGGGCATGCTCTCGCTCGACCAGGGCATCGTCCTGGGCGCGCTGGTGGTCGCGGGCTACACCATCTGGGGCGGCATGTGGTCGGTGGCCCTCACCGACATGTTCCAGTCGGTGGTGATCATCGCCGGGCTGTGCCTCATCGCCTGGCTGGTCTCGGACATGGCGGGCGGCGCAGGGCATGTCGTGTCCGCGGCGGCGGCGGCAGGCAAGTTCCGCTTCTGGCCCGAGGCGGACCTGGCGCAGTGGCTCGCCTTCGGCGCGGCGTGGATGACGCTGGCGCTCGGATCCATCCCCCAGCAGGACGTGTTCCAGCGCGTCACTTCGGCCCGCAACGAGAAGACCGCGGTACGAGCGACGCTGGCGGGCGCGGGCATCTACTTCTGCTTCGCCTTCGTGCCCATGTTCATCGCCTACGCTGCGCTGTCGATCGATCCGTCGCTGGGCGGCCTGCTCGCCTCGGAGGATGAGCGCGAGATCCAGCGCATCCTGCCGCGCCTCATCCTGGAGCAGACCCCGGTCTGGGCGCAGGTCATGTTCTTCGGCGCGCTGCTCTCGGCGATCCTGTCCACAGCCAGCGGCGCGCTGATCGCGCCCACGGCGCTCTTTACCGGGAACGTGTTGCGCCCGTTCCTCGGGCGTCTGAGCGACCGTCAGTTCATGATCCTGCTGCGCAGCGTGCTGGTGATCTTCACCCTGGCGGCGCTCCTGTTCGCCCTCAACTCGCGCAGCACCATGTACCAGATGGTCCAGAACGCCTACAAGGTCACCCTGGTCGGCGCGCTGGTGCCGCTCGCGGCCGGTATCTACTGGCGCCGGGCGAACGCCGCCGGGGCGGTCATGTCCATCGTGCTCGGGCTCGGCGCCTGGGGGGCGATGGAGGCCTTCGCGCCAAAGGAAACGTGGCCCGCGCAGCTCGTCGGCCTCGCCTGCGCCATCGCCGGCATGCTGATCGGCTCGCTCGCCACCCGCACGAGCGGCCGCGGCGGAACGCCGCCGCATGCGCAACGGCATGGACGAGAAGGCGCGTGAGCGATGCATCCGTTCTGCGTCCTCCAGGGCGGCATGAGCACGCTGGATGCGAACACCGGGCCGGCCCCGGCGAAGGGCCTGTTCGCGCTGCTCGAAGCGCGTGACCTTGAAGATCTGCCCGCAGCAGGAACCGGCGCGGCGCGTTCCCGCATCGTCCGCCGCCTGATGCGGATGCGCGCATGAGGGCGCAGCCGAGCCTCCCGGAGCGCGCTCCCGCGCCGGCCGGCGCGGGCGCTCCGGTGTTCGCCCGCTACCTGCTGGCCGCCTGCGTGCCGATCACCGTCTGCGCGAGCCTGTACCCGCTGTCGGGCTGGAGCGATCCCGGCGTGGGCCCCTTCGCGTTTCTCGGCGCGCTGCGGCCGCGCTATGTCACCGCCTTCGACCTGGTGGTGAACGTCCTCGTCTACGCGCCCCTGGGGTTCCTCGCGGCGCTCTCGTTCCCGTCGCGACGCGGCGGCTGCGCGGCGGCTGCGGCCGGGTTCGGGGCCGCTACGCTGCTCTCGCTCGCGATGGAGGCGCTGCAGACCTACCTGCCCGCGCGCAATGCCTCCAACCTGGACTTGGCGTGCAATGCGGGCGGCGCTCTGTTGGGTGCGGTGCTCGCCGCATCGCTCGCGCGCGCGCTGACGGGGCAGCGCGGACCGGGCGCGCTGCGCCACCGGTGGTTCCGGGCGGGACGCGGTTTCGATCTGGGTCTGGTGCTGCTCGTGCTGTGGCTGCTCGCCCAGCTCAACCCGGGCATGCTGCTGTTCGGCAACGGCGACCTGCGCGAGCTGGCGCCGGGCACCGTCGCCGAATTCCACGCGCCGGTCCTCTTTATCCGGGGCGACGCCGTCGTTGCGGGCGCCAACGTCGCCGCGGCCGGGCTCCTGCTCGGTCTCCTGGTGCCCCGCGGCCGGCCGGTGCGCGCCCTGTTCCTCGCGCTGGTCGCAGCCGGACTGGGCGCCCGGGCCCTTGCCTGGGGGACGGTGCTGCATCCGCCCGGCCCGATGCAGTGGGTGAGCCTGGGCGCGCTCATCGGCGCGGCCGCCGGCGTATTGGCGGCGCTGCCGGCCCTCGGCCTGCCGCGGCCGCTGCAGCTCGGGCTGTGCGCGGCGCTGCTTGCCATCGCGACCGCGGTGGTCAATTTCGCCCCCGCCAACCCCTATCTCGCGGCGGCGAGCTTTGGCGTGCGGGACGGGTTCTTCGTCAACTTCAACGGCATGACGCGGCTGCTGGCGGCGGTCTGGCCGCTGCTTGCGCTCGCCTTCCTCGCCGCGCTCCGGGTGGACCTCGGCCGGCGCTCCGACTGATCCGCAGGCAGCCAGGGGCTGCTCGCCTCTCGCGCTGCCTCGACTCCAGCGGAAAAGCCGTCCTTTCTCCTTCGCGGAGAGCGAGGGGCTGGCGCCCTCGCCCGACTTCAGGAAAATCCGCGCTATCCTGTTTCCGGCGCCCGAGGTGCCGGCTCAACGCGCCGGTGCGCGTACGGGGCGCGTCTATAATCCCGCGTTCCCCGATGGCGCGAACGCTCCAGTGAGCCACTACAGCCACCACGTATTCTTCTGCTGCAACCAGCGCGACAGCGGTGATATCTGCTGCAACAACCACGGCGCGCACCGCATCCGCGACCACGCCAGGCAGCAGATCCGCGCGCTGGGGCTCGCCGGCGAAGGCAAGGTGAGGATCAACCAGTCCGGATGTCTGGACCGCTGCACGCTGGGTCCGGTTCTGGTGATCTACCCAGAGGAAGTCTGGTACACCTACGTCGATGAGTCCGACGTGGACGAGATCATCGAGGAACACATCCGCAACGGGCGCGTCGTCGAACGCCTGAGGATCTGAGCGCGATGCCCCGCGTCCGGGAGCGCGTGCTGATTCCGGGGGACGCTGGCGACATCGAGACGGTGCTCGATCTGCCGGGGGCGGCGGCGCGCGGCATCGCGGTGGTGGCGCACCCCCACCCGCTGTACGGCGGCACCCTCGACAACAAGGTGGTCCAGACCCTCGCGCGGGCGCTGTGCGAGCTCGGCTACGCCGCGCTGCGTCCCAACTTCCGCGGCGTCGGTGCGAGCGCGGGCGCGCACGACCGGGGGGAGGGCGAGACCGCCGACCTGCTGCGCGTGGCGGCCTTCGCGGCGCACCGTTTTGGGCGCGAGCGCGTGGTGCTGGCCGGTTTTTCCTTCGGCGCCTGCGTGCAGGCGCGGGTGGCGCAGGCCCTGCTCGAGCGCGCGCGCGGCGCCCCGGCGCTGGCGCTGGAGCGCCTGGTGCTCGTGGGTCTTGCGGCGGGGACGGTGGCGGGCGAGCGCAGCTACGCCCCGCCCGCGGTGCCCGCCGGCACCGTGGTGATTCACGGCGAACTCGACGAGACGGTGCCGCTGTCCGCGGTGTTCGCGTGGGCGCGCCCGCAGGAGCTGCCGGTGGTGGTGATTCCAGGCGCCGACCACTTCTTTCATCGCCGTCTGCACCTGATCCGCTCGATCGTGACCGGTGCATGGCGTGCGTGAGCTCGATCGTGACCTCGTTCATGACCTGCGCGGACCGTTCGTGAACCCGGCATGGCGATCCTGAACAACGGCGGCGCAGCGGCCGGTGCCGCGGCGGAGCAGCGCGCGAGCCGCGTCGCTCCGGGGGCATCGGGTGCGCCGGTGCTCAGCGCCCACGAGTTGCGCAAGCGCTACGGCGAGGCCGAGGTGGTGCGCGGCGTCTCGTTCAGCATCGAGGCCGGCGAGTGCTTCGGCCTGCTCGGCCCCAACGGTGCGGGCAAGACCACCACGCTGCGGCTGGCCCTGGGCCTGGCGCAACCCGACGCAGGATCGATCACGCTGCGCGGCTTCGCGGTGCCGCAACAGGCGCGTTTGGCGCGCGCGCGCGTCGGCGTGGTGCCGCAGATGGACAACCTCGACCCGGACTTCACCGTCGCGGAGAACCTGCTGGTGTACGGCCGCTACTACGGTCTGCCCGAGCGCGAGATCCGCGCCCGCATCCCGGCGCTGCTCGAGTTCGCCGGCCTCACCGCGCGCGCCGGCGCGCGCATCCAGGCGCTCTCCGGCGGCATGAAGCGGCGCCTCACCCTGGCGCGAGCGCTGGTGAACGACCCGGAAGTGATCTTCCTGGACGAGCCGACCACGGGCCTGGATCCGCAGGCGCGCCACCTCATCTGGGAGCGGCTGAAGACCCTGCTCGGCCAGGGCCGCACCATCCTGCTCACCACCCACTTCATGGACGAGGCCGAGCGCCTGTGCTCGCGGCTGGCGATCATGGACGCCGGGCGCATCATCGCGCAGGCGAGCCCGAGGCAGCTGATCGAACGCCACATCGAGCCGCAGGTGGTGGAGGTGTTCGGCGAGGGCGTGCGCGACTGGGCGCGCGAGCACGCGCGCGGACTGGCGAGCCGAATCGAGGAGACCGGCGAGACGGTGTTCTGCTACGCCGCACGAGCCGAGCCGCTGCTCTCGAGCCTCACGGCGCGCAGCAGCCTTCGCTACCTTCACAGGCCCGCGAACCTGGAGGACGTCTTCCTCAAGCTGACCGGGCGCGAACTGCGCGAGTGAGAAGGCAGGCGCGCATGAGGCATCGCTACCTGCCGCCCTCGGTCACGCCGCGCTTCGTGCCGGTGTGGCGGCGCAACTTCCTCGTCTGGCGCAAGCTCGCGGTGCCCTCCATCCTGGGCAACTTCGCCGACCCGCTGATCTACATGCTGGGCCTGGGCTACGGGCTGGGTCGCCTGCTGCCCGAGGTCGGCGGCATGCCCTACATCGTGTTCCTCGCCGCCGGAACGGTGTGCTTCTCCACCATGAACAGCGCCACCTTCGAAGCGCTGTACTCGGGTTTCTCGCGCATGCACGTGCAGCGCACCTGGGAGGCGATCATGAACGCGCCCATCACGCTGGACGACGTGGTGCTCGCCGAGCTGCTGTGGGCGGCGAGCAAGAGCTTTCTGTCGGGACTGGCGATTCTCATCGTCGCCTGGGCGCTGGGCCTGGCCGCTTCGCCTCTGTCCCTGGCCATCCTCGCCGTGGTGCCGCTCATCGGCCTCGCGTTCGCGGCGCTCGCGCTGGTCATCACCTCGATGGCGCAGAGCTACGATTTCTTCATGTACTACTTCACCCTGGTGATCACGCCGATGGCGATGCTCTCCGGGGTGTTCTTCCCGGTCTCGCAGCTGCCGCCCGCGCTGCAGTCGCTCTCGGCGGCGCTGCCGCTGGCGCACGCCACCGCGCTGGTGCGGCCGCTCCTGCTCGGCGAGGCGCCCGCGCAGTGGCCGCTGCACGCGGCGGCGCTCGCCGCGTACGCGCTGGCGGGCTTCTATCTGTGCGTCATCCTGTTCCGGCGCCGGTTGCTCCAGTAGCGCATACGCGCCAGGCGTTTGCGACTCGATGCATGCCGGCGGCGCAAACGCCATGCCAGGCCGGCGGCATGGCGCCCGCATCCGCCGCCAAGCGCGCGCATTCGCGCACCGGTGGCTGCTTGCCCATACCGTCCCGGCTCGTGCTAAGCTGCGTTCATCGACGCTCGACCCTGCTGCATGAGCACCACCCGCATCCCGAACAGTTCGAAATGCCCACCCGGCCACAGAACGTTTCGTTGCGGCTCGCCAGACCCGGCGACGCCGGCGTCGTGGCCGCGCTCTCCAGGGACCTGATCGAATCCGGCCTGGGCTGGAGCTGGAGCCCCGAGCGCGTGGCGCGGGCCATGCGCGACAGGAACACCGTCACGCTGATCGCCTCGGAGCGCGGCAAGTTGGTGGCTTTCGGCATCATGTACTTCGGCGACGAGCACGCACACCTGTCGCTGCTCGCGGTGCGGCCCTCGCACCAGCGCCAGGGCGTGGGCCGCCGGATGCTGGAGTGGCTGCTTCAGTCGGCGCTCACTGCCGGGATCGCCAGCATCCACCTGGAACTGCGCGCCGCCAACCACGGTGCGCGGCGCTTCTACCGGGCGCTCGGCTTCGTCGAGACCGCCTACATCCCGGGCTACTACCAGGGCAAGGAAATGGCGCTGCGCATGATGCGCGAGTTGCGCGACCCGCGCGCGCGGCTGCCCGACTGGCGGCTGCCCAGCCCGAAGTCCTCCTGATCCGCGCCGCAAAGAGCGCGGGCCGGTGCGGCCGCCTGCCAGGGGCTGCGCTCCCGGCGGCCGCGCTGCTCGCCTCGTTCCTTCTCGTGATCGCCCCGGTCGAGGCCGCCGCGCGCGCGGCCGCCGAAGTGCCCGCGCTGGAGCCGGGCGTGTCGCGCGAACTGGCCCGGTGGCGCGCGGCGCGCCTGCGTGACATCCGCTACGCGCTGTGGATCGATCTGAGCGCCGATGGACCGGCGCTCGATGCGCGGCTCGAGATCCGCTTCAACCTGGATGCCAGGACCGACCTGGTGCTCGACTGGCGCGCGCCCTCGCCGCGCCATCCGGCGCAGATGCCCGAGGCGATCAGCGCCAACGGCAGGGCGCTCGCCGGCGCGCGCATGGTATCGGAGCACCTGGTCATTCCCGCCCGCGCGCTCAGGCGCGGCGCCAACCGGCTGTCGATGCGGGTTCGCTCCCCGGTCGCCGCCGCGGGCACGGCCGTGACGCGCTTCGTAGACCGCGAGGACGGCGCGCACTACCTCTACACGCTGCTGGTGCCCGCCGAGGCGAGCACGCTGTTTCCCTGCTTCGACCAGCCCGACCTGAAGGCGCGCTTGCGGCTCACGCTCACCGCGCCCGCCGGCTGGCGCGCGGTGTCGAACGCTCCGCTCGCGCGCAGCAGCGCTTCGCTGGGGCGAGTGCGCCTGCGTTTCGGCGAGACCGAGCCGCTTTCCACCTATCAGTTCGCCTTCGCGGCGGGTCCGTTCGAGGAGCTGATCGAGTCTGCGGCGCCGCGCGCGGCCGCGCCCGGACCGGTGCGGCTGTACGTGCGGCGCTCGAAAATCGAGGCCGCCCGGCGCGAGGCACCCGATCTTCTGCGCCTCAATCGCGAAGCGCTCGGCTGGTACACGCGCTATTTCGCTCGCGCCTTCCCGTTCGCGAAGTACGACCTGGTGCTCGTCCCCGAGCTCGCCTACGGCGGCATGGAGCACTCGGGCGCGACCTTCCTGCGCGAGGAGTCGGTGTTGTTCCCGTTCGAGCCGGCGGCCACCGACCGGCTGCGCCGCGCGCAGCTGGTACTGCACGAAACCGCCCACCAGTGGTTCGGGGACCTGGTGACCATGCGCTGGTTCGACGACCTGTGGCTGAAGGAGGGTTTCGCCAATTTCATGGCGGCCAAGGCGGGCGCGGAGCTCGTTCGCCGCCGCGTGCCGGAGATCCATCCCTGGGTCGCCTTCGGTGCGCTCAAGCTCGCCGCCTACCGCACCGACGCCACGCCCGGCACCACGCCCATCTGGCGCGAACTCGGCAATCTCGCCGACGCCAAGTCCGCGTACGGCGCCATCGTCTACTCGAAGGCGCCGGCGGTGCTGCGCCAGGCGGAGTACTACGTCGGCGAGCGCGCGTTCCGCCGCGCGCTGCGCGCCTTCCTTTCGCGCCACGCCCACGGTGTGGCCGACTGGAGCGACCTGGTGGCCGCGCTGGAGAAGGCCTCGGGGCGGCCCCTCGCCGCCTGGGCCGAGGCCTGGGTCAAGCGCCGCGGCATGGCCCGCGTGCGCCTGGAGCGCGGCGCAGACGCAATCTCGCTCACCCAGGAGAACCTGCTGGGCGAGGCGCAACTGTGGCCGATGCGCCTGAAGCTCGTGGCGCTCGCAGGCGGCAGGCACAGCGTGCACCCGCTGCGGCTCGCGGGGGCGCGTACCGACCTTGGCCTTGCGGGCGCCGCCGGCGCGGACTTCCTCTTCGCCAACTTCGAGGACTACGGCTACGGCCAGTTCCTGCTCGATCCGCAGAGCCTGGAGTACGCGCTCGCGCATCCCGAAGCGCTCCAGGACGAGCTGCTGCGCGCGCAGGTGTTCGATTCGCTCTGGGAGTCGGTGCGCGAAGCGCAGCTCGACCCGCGCCGCTACATCGAGCTGGCGCTCGCCTGGCTGCCGCGGGAGCGCGACGACACCACGGCGACGCTGCTGCTCGCGCGCCTGTCGAGCGCCTACCTGCGCTACAGCGGCGCACAGGCGCAGCGCGCCTTCGCGCCGGCGGTGGAGGCGCTGCTCCTGTCCGGGCTCTCCGGGTCCGGGAGCGCGAGCCGCCGCATCGCCTACTTGCGCGCCCTGGTCGAGACGGCGCGCAGCAGTGCCG
>JADLDQ010000508.1 GCA_020846575.1 Burkholderiales bacterium | reverse complement strand
GATCGAGGCCGAGAAGTTCACCCGCAAGGTGAACGTCACGGAGGAGGAGCGGCAGCGCAACCTCGGCGAGATCAAGCGGCTCGAGCGCGGCTTCACGAGCGACATCAAGAGCCTGATGCGCGAGACCGTGGAGAAGGTCCAGTCCGCGTTCAAGGGCAAGCTGGCGGACCCCGCCACGGGCAAGCCCTTCGCGATCGACGTGGAGGCGAACGTCAACGAGGTCCGCGACCTCCGCGACCGCCTGAAGTCCGAGGTGATCCACGCGGCGGACGGCGAGGGCAAGGACCGCGCCATGCGGGTCGTGAAGGACATCTACGACCGCATCGACACGCTGGAGAACGAGAAGAACAAGCGCGTCAACCGCCTCTCGCGCGGCGACGAGCTCCCGACCGGGGTGCTCGAGATGGTCCGCGTCTACATCGCGAACAAGCGTCACCTGTCGGTCGGCGACAAGATGGCCGGCCGCCACGGGAACAAGGGCGTCGTCTCCCGGATCCTCTCCGAGGAGGACATGCCGTTCCTCGAGGACGGCACCCCGGTCGACATCATCCTGAACCCGCTGGGCGTCCCCTCCCGCATGAACGTGGGGCAGATCCTCGAGACCCACATCGGCTGGGCGGCGCGCAAGCTCGGCAAGCGCGTGGTCACGCCGGTCTTCGACGGCTGCTCCGAGGGCCAGATCGAGGACATGCTGAAGCAGGCGGGGCTGCCGAAGACCGGCAAGACGCGCCTGATCGACGGCCGGACGGGCGAGCCGATGGACCAGGAGGTCACGGTCGGCATCATCTACATGCTGAAGCTGCACCACCTGGTCGACGACAAGGTGCACGCCCGCGCGACGGGACCGTACAGCCTGATCACCCAGCAGCCGCTGGGCGGCAAGGCGCGCTTCGGCGGTCAGCGCTTCGGCGAGATGGAGGTCTGGGCCCTCGAGGCGTACGGCGCCTCGCACGTGCTCCAGGAGCTCCTCACCGTCAAGTCGGACGACGTGGACGGCCGGACCAAGATCTACGAGTCCATGGTGAAGGGGAACAACATCCTCGAGGCGGGCACTCCGGTCTCCTTCGAAGTGCTCTGCAACGAGATCAAGGGTCTCGCGCTCAACATCGAGCTCGAGAAGCGCGTCCTCTAGCCCCCGCTCGGCGACCCACCCCGGAGACGAAGCGAAGATGCTCGAGAGCTTCTACAGCAAGGTCAACGACTACGCGTCGGTGAAGATCCGTCTCGCCAGCCCCTCGGACATCCGTTCGTGGAGCTACGGCGAGGTCAAGAAGCCGGAGACCATCAACTACCGGACGTACCGCGCGGAGAAGGACGGTCTCTTCTGCGAGCGCATCTTCGGTCCCGAGCGGGACTGGGAGTGCTTCTGCGGGAAGTACAAGGGCATCAAGCACAAGGG
>JADLDQ010000312.1 GCA_020846575.1 Burkholderiales bacterium | reverse complement strand
TGTGAACCATCGTCACGAAGTGGCCGGCGCCGCTCGGACCGCAGTGCAGCCAGCCGCGCTCTGCGCCGCCGCCGCGCACATCGCGCCCGGGCGTAGGCGGGGCGGCCTGCGGGTCCGGCGCCAGCGCCGCGAACACGGGCGCGAGCCGCTCCACCGGACCGGCTTCGCCGCCGATCATCAGGCAGTAGCCGTTGTCCAGGCCCCACACGCCGCCGCTGGTGCCGACGTCGACGGAGTGCAGGCCGTGCCGGGCGAGCGTTGCGGCGCGCTCGAGGTCGTCGCGATAATGCGAGTTGCCCCCATCCACCACGATGTCGCCGGCTTCGAGGTGCGGCTGCAGCGCCTCGAGGGTCGCGCCGACCGCCACTGCCGGTAGCATCAGCCATACGACGCGAGGGGGTTCGAGTCCCTGCGCCAGCTCGGCCAGCGAGGACGCGCCGCGCGCGCCCGCGCCGGCGAGTGCCTGGACGGCCGCGGGATGGATGTCGTGGACCACGCAGGCATGCCCCGCGGCGAGCAGCCGCCGGGTCATGTTGGCGCCCATGCGGCCCAGCCCGACCAGTCCAATCTGCATGTGGTTCTCCTTCTTCGATCGAGCCGCCGCTTCGACTTTCGTCGCGGCGCGTTCCTGCGGTACTCGCTGAGAATGATGGCCCCATCCTCCCGGCGCGCCGCGCCCGCCGCCGCCCTCCAGCGCGGGCATCGCATCGAATGCGCCGGATGCAGCTCTGCGGCACGCCACGCGAGTCCTGGCGATCGTACCTGGCGATCGGCGCTCCTGCAGGCGCGCCTCGGGTCACCGAGGCAGCGCTTTGCAGAGTGCGCAATTCGAGCGCGTCCGGCGCTGGCCCGACACGTCGCTTGCGTCCGAGGCCTCCGAGGATCTTCCGTGCGGGGTTCGACAGGGGTGCGGCGCGAACGTTCCACGGTAGGCTCCCGGTGGCGTGGACGGCCTGCCGAGCCGGCGGGGCCAGCGGCCTCGGGAAGCTCGGCAGTATCCGGCGAGGACCACCCATATCGGGCCTTCGGTCCTCGGCCGCGCCGACACCGAGACCCTCGCGACCACGACTCGTCAGGTACACGGGCGAGTCGGCGACGTGGTGGCGGACATGACTTTCGCTGACGATCCGAGCGCTTCGCCGCTCGCCTACCAAGCCCGCTTCCACCGGCGAGTGCGCACCGCGAGTACCGGTATCCGCATCCATTCCAGGCGAAAGAGGCACGCGCAGCCATGCGCCGAAGTTGCCATGGGAATCGGTCAATCCCTGCGGCCAGCGATCGGTATTGGACGGGACACTCGCCGCCTCAGCCCGTAATCGGCGCTTCCCTGCGGCGGCGCGATGGAGGAGCTGTCCACGGCTCTTCTACTTCGTCGTCCTGTGACGGCCGGCGTACGCCGAGGACGCGACCGCGTCGTTCCGCGTCCTGGACAATCCCTTCGAGTAACTACTCACCCCCCATCGTACTTGGCAGCATAGAGCGGTGAGGATAGGCTGCCGATCCAGGGAAGGGGAGCGGGATCGAGGGCAGTGGGCGGCTACTTTGGATCGAAGGCGACCTCGGGCTTGTGCCAGGCGATCATAGCCCTGATGCCGCCCCACGATACCTACATAGAAACGCTCAAGTAGACCACTAAGCCGGTACTTGCGCCATCAATGTGTCGGGCCGAAATCGTGTAGAAGGCGGCGACCGAGGTAACACTTCTAAGGGCAGACACAGCGCAGAGCACTTGGGTGAGACGGTTCATCCTGTCCGACGCCCTCTAACGCTGCGCTAACCGGCGCGCGCGGCTTTTGCCCGCGTCCGTGTTGAGCGGCTAGTTAGACGGCGAGCTGCCTGACCCGCCTGAAGAACGAATCGTAGCGCGTCATTGACCGCAGCCGATGTTCGAAATGCCTTTGCAATATCTGGCTCAAGAACAACGACGTTGCTACCTTCTTTCAGGATGCCCTTGTGGTACTTGCCCCGAACCGCCTTTGAATAGTCGAAGTCATACTCGGGGCGCATTTCATCGGAAGACGCTTTACGTTTCATGTTTTCTCCGCTCATGGGCAGTGGCTGTTCTAGCATTGATGATTCGGACTTTGCCGCCACGCTCAGTATGAGCGACGACAAGAAGCCGATCCTTCGAAGAATACCCGATCGTGATTTGGCGCCTTTCCTGGACTGAGTGGTCCGGATCGTTGAACGTGGCGGCCAGGGGATCGTAGAAGATCGTTACTGCCTCGTCGAAGGAAACCTTGTGCTTCCTTCGATTGGATTCGGCCTTGGTCCGGTCCCACTCGAAATCCATGTGGTCGCTTACTCGGGGTGGCGAATTCGCCGTCTAACTGAAATTGGTTGCCGAAAGATTGGTTGACACTCTGTTGGTTGACGCTTTCTTGGTTGACAGTCTCTCTGCCGCCTGCCTCCCGAATCACGCGCCCGTCGACCACATCCCCACCCGCGCGTTGCCCCCTCGTGCGAACGCAGGATACTACCGTGGGCGGCGCACCGCCGCCGCCCGGCGCTCGTTGACACTGCGAGGATGCCGCTGCAAGAATGCCGTGCGAGCGCATCGCGCGCCAGCCGCGGTGCGCGTGCGTCGACTGGCCCCCCCGGGGAAGCACACTTGCACATCGGCGAATTCATTTCGAGGAATGCGCGGCGCAGGCCGGCGCATACGGCGCTCGTGTGGCGGGACGAACGCGCGAGCTGGAGCGAGTTGAACGCCCGCGTCAACCGTTTCGCCAACGCCCTCTCGCGCCTGGGCGCCGGCCCGGGCGTCGCGGTGGCGAGCCTGCTGGACAACTGCGCCGAGCTGCTGGCGCTGAACTTCGCGGCGGCCAAGATCGGCGCGGTGTTCGTGCCCATCATGCCGCGTTCAGTGGGGCGCGAGATCGCCCATGTCGCAAACGACGTCGGCGCGAAGGTCCTGGTGCTGCACCAGGATTTCTCAGCGGCCGCAGCGCCGGTGACGCGCGATCTGAAATCGCTGCAGGCGCTCGTGCGCGTCGGCAGCGGCGACGCCGAGGACCTGGAACGGCTGCTGCGCGACGCTTCCGCCGAGGAACCCGGGGTGTGTTTCGACCCGGACGGGGTGGGCCTGGTCAAGTACACCAGCGGCACCGGCGGCGCCCCGAAGGGCTGCGCGCGCACGCACCGGCAGACGGCGGTGGCGGCGCTGTTGTACGCGGCGCAGGTGCCGCACCACCAGAGCGATCGCGCGACCATCAGCTCGCCGCTCGCGGCCGGCTTCGCGCTGTCGCTCGCCAATTGCATGGCGCTGGCGGGAACCAGCATCCACCTGCTGCCCCGGTTCGACGCGCTGGCCCTCGCGCAGACCATCGAGCGCGAGCGCATCACGCTCGCCTACGCCATACAGTCCACCTTCAATACGTTCACCCGGCACCCGGAGCTGGAACGCTTCGACCTTTCGAGCGTGCGGCTGTTCACCGGCACGAGCGCGACGCAGGATACGATCCAGGGGCTGCGGCGGCTGCGCGCGCACCCGCGCTTTGCCGGGAAGTTCTTCAACGCCTACGGCTCCAGCGAGTCGGGCGGCTACATCGCCTACAACCTGCCCGAGGATTACGAGGAGGCGCTGGCGCGGCCCGAACTCGCGCAGCGCGTCGAATCGATCGGCCGCGAGGGCTATGCCTGCCGCGTGGAGTGCCTGGACGAGGATCTGCGACCCGCGGCGCCGGGCGCGGTGGGCGAGATGGCCATCCGTGCCCCGACGGTTTTCCAGGGCTACTGGAACATGCCCGAGGCCACCGCCGCGGTGTTCCGCGACGGCTGGCTGATGACGGGCGACCTGGCGCTCAGGGACCAGGACGGGTTTCTCTACCTCGCGGGGCGCAAGCGCGACATGGTCAAGACGGGGGGCATCAACGTCTATCC
>JADLDQ010000311.1 GCA_020846575.1 Burkholderiales bacterium | reverse complement strand
TGTTTGCGACCATTCCCACCGTCAGCGCGCAGGTGCGGGCGAAGAAGCTGCGTGCCCTCGCGGTGACGTCCGACAGCCGATTCCAGTTCCTGCCGGAGGTGCCGGCGATGGCGGAGCTGTTTCCCGGTTTCCGGGCGGAAGTGTGGGTCGGAATGTTCGCGCCCGCAAAGGTTGCGCAGGCGATCGTGTCGCGGCTCAACGCCGAAGCCGTAAAGGCAGTTGCAGCCGAGGACGTGAAAGCGCGATTCGCGGAGATCGGCATGACGAGCGTCGGATCGAGCCCGGTGGCGCTCGACCGGTGGCTGCGGTTCGAGATGGAGCGCTGGGGCAAGGTGATCCGCGACAACCGGATCACGCTCGAATGACGGGTGAGCAGAATCGATCGGAGGTGACAATGGACGCTGCAACGACGTATCGAACGGTAGTGTGGTCGGCGGGCGCGGGCTGCCACGGCGGCTGCGGCCAGAAGCTGGTCGTCAAGGACGGGCGCCTCGCACAGGTCGAGGGCGACGAGGACAATCCCTGGAACCAGGGCCGCGCCTGCCCGCGGGTGCTCGCGCTCACCCAGTACATGTACCACCCGGACCGCATCACCCGGCCGCTCAAGCGCGTCGGGGCGCGCGGCGAGGGCCGGTTCGAACCGATCTCCTGGGACGAGGCGTTCGACACCATCGAGAAGCGCCTCAAGGACATCCGTGAAAAGCACGGCGCCGAGTCGGTCGTATTCGCGCAAGGGACAGGACGCGACATCGGCGGGCCGCTCACCTTCCTCGCCTACGCCTACGGCAGCCCGAACTGGGCGCAGCTGGGACTCTCGGGCCAGTCCTGCTACACGCCGCGCCTGGGTTCGATGAAGGCGGTCATGGGCGACTTCGGCGTGGTGGACTGCTCGCAGTTCCTGGAGAAGCGCTACGACGATCCGCAGTGGCAGCCGCCGGAAGTCATCATCACCTGGGGCCAGCACCCGGCCAACGGCTGCCCGGACGCGTTCTTCGGCCACTGGATCATCGATTGCATGCGCCGCGGCTCGAAGATCATCGCGGTCGACCCGCGCAGCACCTGGACCACCGCGCGGGCGGCGCACCACCTGCAGATCCGACCGGGCACCGACGGCGCGCTCGCGATGGGCATGCTCAACGTCATCATCAACGAGGACCTGTACGATCACGAGTTCGTGGACAAGTGGGTGCACGGCTTCGCGCAGCTGCGCGAGCGGGTGCAGCAGTATCCGCTGGAGAAGGTCGCCGCCATCACCGAGGCGCCGGCCGAGCAGATCGCGGCGGCGGCGCGCATGTTCGCCGGCGCGAAGCGCGGTGCGATTCACTGGGGCGTGCCGATCGACATGTGCGCGGACAGCACCGCGGTGGCGCACGCCATCATCTGCCTGTGGACCATCACCGGGAACATCGACATCCCGGGCGGACAGGTGATCGCCCGGCCCTCCCACGGCGTGTCCACCTATCCCTACTCGACCGAGGAGCTGGTGCAGCTCTACGGCGAGGAGTTGCGCCAGCGCCTGATGAAGAAACGCATCGGCGCCGACGCCTACCCGATGGTGAGGGATTTCCGCGGCTGGGCCCAGCCGGACATGGTGATCGACCAGATGTTCACCGGCAAACCCTACCCGATCAAGGGCGCCTGGATCCAGACCGCCAACATCCTCGGCGGGCAGGCGGCGCGCGCGAAATTTCACTTCGAGGCGCTCAACAAGATGGAGTTCGTGGTGGTGGTGGATCTGTTCCACAACCCGACGACCATGGCGCTCGCCGACATCGTACTGCCGGCGGCCACTTTCGCGGAGAAGGACAGCCTGCGCGCCTGGTGGGCGCCGCTCTCCATCATCCAGAAGCGCGTGCAGGTGGGCGAGTGCAAGTCCGACTGGGAGATCAATTTCGAGCTGGCCAGGCGCTTCGACCCGGAGAGCACCAAGCGCTGGGCGACGCTCAAGGACCTCTTCGACGACCGCCTGCGCCCTGCCGGCTTGACCTTCAACGAGATGGCCGAGCAAGGCGGCTGGAAGATGCCGCCCGAAGGTCCCTTCAAGCCGTACCGCCGGCACGAGCGCGGCCTGCTGCGCCGTGACGGGAAACCGGGTTTCAGCACCTCCACCGGCAAGGTCGAGGTGTACTGCGAAACCTTCAAGAGCTGGGACCTCGATCCGCTGCCCTACTACAGGGAGCCGCCGCAGAGCGCGACCTCGACTCCCGAGCTTTTCGAGAAGTACCCGCTGGTGATGATCACCGGCGCACGCTCGCAGCTGTACTTTCACTCCGAGCACCGCATGATTCCCTGGCTGCGCGAGAAGATGCCCGATCCCCTGGTGGAGGTCCATCCGGAGACCGCCGTGCGCTACGGCGTCCAGGACGGCGAGTGGGTATGGCTGGAGAACGACATGGGGCGGGTGAAGCGCAAAGCGAAGATCACCCGCCAGGTGAAACCCGGCCACGTGCACACCATGCACGGCTGGTGGCTGCCCGAGCGCGAGGGCAAGGCGCCCGATCTGTTCGGCGTGTGGGAGTACCAGATCAACACCATCGTGCCGGGGCCGCAGTGCAGCAAGTCCGGGTTCGGGGGCGGGCAGTACAAGACGACGCTGTGCAGGCTCGCGAAGATGGGGCAGTGAGAGGTGGCGGAGCAGGTATTCACCAGTTGCACCAACGCAGGGCCGATCAGCGTCACGGTCCGTGACGGCCGCGTGGTTCGGGTGCGGCCGCTGGTCGCCGAGGAAGCGGACTTCCGGCCCTGGACGCTGCACGCGGGAGGGCGCAGCTACTCGCCGCCGAAGAAGTTCAACCTCGCGCCCTATGTGCTGGGCGAGCGCCAGCGGCTGTATTCGGATACGCGCATCCGCTACCCGATGAAGCGCGTGGATTTCGATCCGCGCGGACGGCGCAACGCGCAGATGCGTGGCAGGTCGGAGTACCAGCGCATCTCCTGGGAGGAGGCGCTGGACCTGGTCGCGGGCGAACTCGCGCGCGTGCGCGAGTCCTACGGCCCCTCGGCGGTCTCGGGCATGACCTCCTCGCACCACAACTGGGGGCTGGTCGGCTACAAGATGAGCGCCTTCCAGCGCTTCTTCAACCTGATCGGCTACACCCAGGTGCTGGACAACCCGGACAGCTGGGAGGGTTGGCACTGGGGCGCTACCCACAGCTACGGGTTCGTGTGGCGCCTGGGAATGCCCGAGCCCTACGACATGCTGGAGGACGCGCTCCAGAATGCCGAGCAGATCGTTTTCTGGTCCAACGACCCGGACACTACCCGCGGCACCTACAGCGGGCAGGACGCCGCGCTGTGGCGCGCGTGGCTGAAGGAAAAGGGCGTGAGGACGGTGGTCATCGACCCGTACTACAACGCCACTGCAGCGGTGATGGGCAGCAAGTGGATCGCGCCGCGCATCGGCACCGACACTGCGCTCGCATTCGCGATCGCTCATGTCTGGATCGAGGCGGGAACCTACGACAGGCAGTATGTCGCCGAGCGCACCCTGGGGTTCGAGGAATTCCGCCGGTATGTGACCGGCGAAACCGATGGTGTGCCGAAGACGCCGGCCTGGGCCGCCGCCGAGTGCGGCGTGCCGGCGCGCACGATCGTGGCGCTGGCGCGCGACTGGGCCGCGAAGCGGACCGTGCTCTCGGCCGGCGCGCGCGGCGGTGAAGGCGGAG
>JADLDQ010000310.1 GCA_020846575.1 Burkholderiales bacterium | reverse complement strand
TGACAAACACTGGGGCAAACCGCCACGGCGCAAACCTTGCAAGGGCGGCCTCCTGCACCTGATGCGAATCGAGCCTCGTCCTCCTGCCCGGTGCTGGGTTTCCTGGAAAGAATCAGGCTGTTCGATCGGATCGGCCCTGACTTCGTGTGCTGCCTTCGTGACAACTGCGCGGGTGCAAGTCCATCCAATGCATCATGGCGGCGACGGTGGTTGAACTGCGGCCGACACAGGTCTCAATCGGCCTTGATGCCCGCGTCGCGCACGATTTGGCCGTACTTCAACGTGTCGGCCGCAATCAGTGCGGCGAAGGCCTCCGGCGTCGCAAGCGTGTAGACGTCCAGTCCCGCTCCGGCGAGCTTGCGTGACACGTCCGGATTGCGAACTGCCTGTACGAACGCCGTGTGCAGCCTGCGGATCACCGGCTGGGGCGTTCCAGCCGGGGCGAAGATGCCGAACCATATGACCAGTTCCACGCTCGGATAGCCGGCTTCCGCCATGGTCGGAACTTCCGGAAACAGCGGTGAGCGCGCCGGCGCGGTGACGCCCAGCGCGCGCAGCTTGCCGTCCTTGATGTGGGCGCCGCTGTTGCTCGGTGCATCGAAGACCAGATCGACCCGCCCGACCAGGATATCCTGCACTGCCGCGGCAGCGCCCTTGTAGGGCACGTGGGTCAGGCGTATGCCGGTGCGCGCACGCAACATCTCGCCCAGCAGGTGACCTCCCGAGGCGATGCCCTGCGAGGCGTAGACCAGGCCGTCAGGGCGCGATTTCGCGAGTGCGACCAATTCGGCGACAGTTCTGGCTGGACTGCTGCCCGGTACCACCAGCAGGCTCGCAATGGACATGACAGGCGTGATCGGTGCGAAATCCGCGATCGGGTCGTAACTCAGCTTCGAATAAACGTGCTGGTTGACCGCATGCGATCCGAAGTGGCCGAAGAAAAGCGTGTAGCCGTCGGGTGGCGCACGCTTTACCGCCTCCGCCCCGATGATGCTGGCCGCGCCCGGCCGGTTGACCACCAGGAAAGGCTGTCCCGTGCTCTCGGTGATCTTAGCCCCCATCATGCGTGCGACCGGATCGGTGGCCCCCCCGGGCGGAAACGGAACCACCAAGGTGATCGGCTTGGAGGGAAATGCCTGCGCCCGCGATCCCCCGGCGTTCGGCCCGAGCAAGGCGGCGGCAACGGCCATCATCAAACAGCAGCTGGACCTCGTCATGCGCGTCTCCCCGCGGTTGTTCTTGCAAAGGCGGCGTCCTCAAAGCCTTTTTCGTCAGAGCCTTACATCCTTTATGGCCGCTGCGGCGACTCGCTGGAATGGGTCCGGAAACGGGTGCCGCGTCATCTCAGATTCACGAGAATGCGTGACTGGGCGGGTCATGTGACGCGCCGAACCGTTCGCTTGCGCGATGCCGTTCGTGTCCAAGGGGACTTCGCGCAGGCTATGAGTTCCGAGTCGTTTGCTCGGCGGTCAGAACGTTCCACATCGCCGGCCGGCGCCAATGCAGCAGCCCGGGAACACCGTCGCCCTTGGCGAAGGGTGCATGCGGTCGCGTGGGATCGGGATTGCGGAACTCCGCCAGTTCGTCCAGGTCGATCTCGTGCGTAACCACGCCGAGGCCCTGATGCTGCACTGCCGGTCCATTGGGACTGTAGATACCGCCCAGACCCTGATCTCCCCTGTGCGAGAGCTGCTGGCAGGTGACCAGCCAGGTGTTGTTCTCGATCGCACGCACGGTGGCGAAGGCGCGAAAGCCGGGCTGTTGCGCAAGGGGCGGGTCACCGACTGGATCGAACAGAATCTCGGCGCCCCTGAGGGTCAAGGTACGGGCGACTTCCGGAACCAGCATCTCGCCACAAATGGTGATGGCGATTCTGCCGAACGGCAGATCGATCACCGGGATCGGTTCATCAGCGCCGATGTAGTTGAAACCCCATCGGGCGTACACCATGGGACCCTTGGGCACGGTTCGTCGCACCTTCTTGATCATGGTTCCGTCAGGGCCGAACAGGTAAGCCGCGATGTAGGCGTCGCCCGGCCGATCGGGCAGAGGATCAATGGAGCTGCTGATCACGTAGATACCCGCTTCCTTGGCCTTGGCGCTGACCGGTGTGATGCCATCGAACCGGTTGCTTCTGTAGAAGGGACCAGGACATCCCTCGGGTAACAGTACGATCTGTGCACCGGCATCGGCCGCTTCTTGGATGCGTTGCAGCGCTTCCGGTACCTGCTTTTCCTCCTCCTTGCCTGGGTATCCCCAGGTCTGGGCTGCCGCCACGCGAACTGTACGCGTCATGACCGAACCTCCTGGTGCTTGTCTGGAAAGATATCCAGTTCGTTCCTGAGCCGTGTCAATACATCACGACTCGGGATGCTTCGGTTGAGATCGATGCGCCGATTCGCATTCGGCGCATCCATGCGAATTCGGCGTATCCTCGAAACAGCGCGTTGCCGAGCAATGAGCATGCGCCACAATAATTGGGCAGTAGGGACTTCAGATCTGTGTATCGGGAAGGTAGACGATCAGCTCTTCCATCTTCTTGTCGACAGTCAGCTGGCACGAGAGGCGACTATTCGGTTTTCGTTCGGCGAGCGTGAACTCGAGCGTCTCCAGTTCTCGGACCGCGGGCGCCGGAAGCTGCACCAGCTGCGCCGTATCGACGTAGACATGACAGGTGGCGCAGGACAGAACCCCACCGCACGTCGCTGCAATCCCCCGTATGCCGTTGTCTACCGCGGTACGCATGACTGTGGCCTGATGAACAGCGTCAACCGTTCTGCGCTCGCCATCGGCCTGGACAAACGTTACCTTGGGCATGTCGATCAAACCTCTAGGTGATCAGATCCACGGCCCGGAAAGACGATCGTGGCCCGCACCCAAGTTCCAGTCCGCGCTCATGTGCGCCCTGCGCTCGATCCCGCTCGCGCGCTTTGCGCGCGCGAACACCGCTGCGAACCAGGAGAAGCTGGAGCGCGGGTTGTCCGGCGCAAGGCGCCAGCAGCAGGGAAGAAGCGTTCCGCATCCTAGTCGCTTATGAACTCGGGGGTGAGCAGGGCATTGAACGGGTAAGGCTCCTCTTCGACATGACCCAACAGCGCAAGAGGAGCGGTCATTTTGCGCAAGGCCGCCCCATGCTCCTGCGCCAGGCGCAAGGCGGCAACGTTGTCCTCGAGTTGCTTGATCCGCGTGACCCCGACCAGAACTGCGGAGACGAGCGGATTGGCGAGGCAGAACGCGATTGCAATCTGCGCAGGTGTCGCTGCAAAATGCGCTGCGATCTCACGCAGGCGCGGCTGGTGCGTCTTCATCTTTTCGCGGATGCCGCCCGTATCGATGCCGATCCCGCGACTGGGCTCCAGGTTACCGGCGAGCACGCCGCCTTCCAATACGTCGGATGCGACCAGGGTGACGCCGGTATCGGCGCAGAGCGTGCGGAACCTGTCGCTGTCGACCACGCCGCTGCGCGCCAGGTTGTACTTCAACTCCGCGATCTGCGGCAGGGGAAGGTCGAGTCTGTCGGCATGCTCGTAGCCGCGGCGGATGTCGTCGATCGACCAGTTCATCGCACCCCAGCAATCGGCGCGCCCGCGCACCACCAGGTCGGCAATCTCCTCGGTCAGCTTCTCGACGCTCATCCCGGGACGGGGATGCTCGCTGAGGACTGCCTCGACGTGGTCCCTGCCGAGCCGAACCAGTGACTCATCGAGCTGCCGCGCGAACGACTTTTCCGAGTAACCGGCAAACCAGAGCTTCTCGATCAAGCGATAGTCGCCGCGATTGCGCCCGACCACATCGAGAATCCGTCCGAAGAGAACTTCGGTGTGCGGCTGATCGCGGTAGTAGCAGACGTCGAACGTGTTGACCCCGAGCGCGAAGGCGCGCCGCACCAGCGCGACACCGGCCTCGAACGACAGGCGCCGGTAGGTATGCCAGGAGCCGAGCGCAAGAGCCGAGACACTCGGCCCGCTGGCGCCCAGACGACGGTACTGCATGGTGTGGCCTCTCGAAGCCAAAGTCTCAGTCTAAGTCGTTGGAAAAGAAGTTGTCAAGGCTTTGACAATATGCCTGAACGGGAGGTATCGTTACGCTTCGCAAACGCGATCAAGCGCCACTTCCCGGAGCGCCCGGCGGAGGCGTCTTCGACCTGCAACCGCGCGGTGCGAGCGCGTGGCAGACTCGCCGTGCCGGTCCCCCGGCGTTCGAGCAGCAGATAAGAGGAGGCGGAGAACATGCAGCCATTGGGAGGACGCCGTTTCACCCGCGGCGTGGCGGCGACTCTGGCCGCACTGGCATTGTCCGCGGCCGGACAGGAGTATCCCAGCCGGCCGATCCGACTGATTGTGCCGTTCGCACCGGGAGGCACCACCGACCTGGCGGCACGCCTGTTAGGCGAAGGGTTGCGCGAGCGCCTGGGGCAGCCGGTGGTGGTGGAAAACCGACCCGGCGGAGGCTCGGTTATCGGCGTGGAGACCGTCGGCCGCGCCGCGCCGGATGGCTACACGCTGCTGTTCGGCGAATCAGGGGGCATGGCGGTGGTTCCGGCGATCAAAAAGAAGGCGCCCTACGATCCGGTCAGAGATTTCAGCGCCATCGGGTTCGTCGCGCACTCGCCCCACGCCCTGGCGATCAACTCGAAATTGCCGGTCCGATCGCTCGCCGGGTTCATCGACTACGCCAAGGCACGACCCGGCAAGCTCAATTACGGCTCATCCGGACCCGGTTCACCCTCGCACATGATCACGGGACTGTTCGCGTTGCAAGCGCATCTCGACATGGTGGACGTGCCCTTCAAGGGCGGCTCGCAGGCGCTACCGGCCCTGATCGCCGGCGAGATAGACATGATGATAATCGGTCCGACGGGACTGACCCCTTTCGTTGAAGCCGGCCAGTTGCGCGTCCTGGCCCAGACCGGGCGGACCCGCCACCCACTGCTCTCCAGCGTCCCTACCATGGCCGAGCTCGGTACCGCGGTTACGATCGGCAGGGAGATTGACGTGACGAGCTGGTTCGGCATTTTCGGCCCTGTCGGGGTAGGGCGGCCGATCGTGTCGAGTCTGAATCGGCAGATAACGGCGGTGCTGGCGCAGCCGGCTGTGCAAAAGCGGCTCATCGAGGTCGGCTGCGAAGTGCAGACCATGTCGCCCGAGGCATTCGCTCAGTTCGTCGCCGCCGAGAATCGCAAGTGGGCTCAAGTCATCACGGCGGTGGGCATCAATCGAGTCGACTAGAAGGCAGCGGCAGGCAAGCCGAGGGGTTCCGAGCGACCTTCGGACGGCGTACCACGCGTGTGAGACCCGAGGGCCGCGCAAGCGGCTTGGTTCGACGGAACGGACCTTCCTGCGCGCGCCGCATCACTGGGCGTTCCACAATGCGACCTCGATCCGGTCCGGGCTCAAGGTGAACGAAGCCTCCACCAATGGGGGAAGGGTCATGAAATTCCTGCTGGCGTGCCTTGCAGCGCTCGGGAGTATCGGCAGCGTCCAGGCTCAGATTTGGCCGGCGAAGCCGGTGCGGGTGATCGTGAACATGGATGCCGGAGGCATGGCGGACGTAACCGCGCGCGTGCTCGCCACGCGGCTCGCCGAGACGCTCGGCCAGCCGTTCGTGGTGGAGAACCGCCCGGGCGGTAGCGGCTACGTCGGCTTCGATGCCGCGGTGAGCGCCGAACCCGACGGCCACAATTTCGTGTTTGCGCCTGGCTCCACCATGATGATGGCGCCGCACATCGTCAAACGCACCGACCTTGATCCGATCGAGGCGCTCGTGCCGGTCGCGCCCACCGGCAGCGTCTCGCAGTACGTGGTGCTCCATACGGGCATGCCGGTGCAGACCTTCCGCGAGTTTCTCGCCCACGCGCGCGCCAATCCCGGCAAGCTCAACTACGGTTCGCCCGGCGCCGGCACCTCGGTTCACATCGCGGTGGAGGCGTTCAGTCGCGCGACGAAGGTCAGGCTCAATCACATCCCGTACAAAGGCGTCGGCCCCGTCCTGAGAGACCTGGTTGGCGGCCAGATCCAGCTTGCTTTCGCCCCCGGGGTGGTCCTGCCGTACGTAAAGACCGGGAAGTTGCGCCTGGTCGCGGTGGTGGGACCGGCTCGCCATCCCGATTTTCCCGGTGTGCCGACACTCAGAGAAAACGCCATCGAGGGCGTGGATGACGAACCGTATTTCGGTTTCTACGCTCGCGCGGGGTCACCGCGCCCGGCGATCGAGGGGTTGAACCGCGAAGTTGCCAAGGTGATGAAGGAGCCGGCGGTACGCGAGCGCTTCAAGGCGCTCACCGTGAACCTCGCCGAGCCGATGACACCTCAGCAGTTCGCCGGATACGTGCGCGCTGAATACGCACGCTACGGGAAACTGATCTCGGACCTCAAGATCTTGAACTGAGGCGATATGCGCCGTGGGGCCGCGCGACGTGCAGGCGCCTCCCGCGCCCACCCGGCGCGTGCCGTGTCGAACGCCGATTCGTCTCGCTCATGGGAGCTTGCCGCGCACACGCGCCACGAGGGCGAGCCCTTCGGACACGGGTCGGGATGGCGAGAAGCAGTGCTTTTCGTGGGGATTAGCCCGTGCCTGCTGCTGCAAACCCATCACGCGAGCGATCTCCTGAGGACGCACGGCCACACTGGTTTGTTCGTCCTGCATACTTCTTGAGCGAGTTTTCTTGAGAGACACCAACAACGAGGAATCGAGCATGGACAACGCCAATGACAGACCCGTCGTCAATCCCGCGCTTGTGCTGGATCTCATCCGTTCCCGCCGTTCAATCCGCGGCTTCGATCAGAACCGCGAAGTACCGGACGAGATTCTCGATGCGATCCTGGACGCGGCGCGATGGGCCCCAAGCGCCGGTAACGGCCAGCCGACCGAATTCATCGTAGTCCGAGCCGCCGAAACCCGGAACCGGATTGCCGACTTGTACGTGAAGCAATCGGCGGATAAGAAAGAGATGGAAAAAGCCGTCCGTGGCTTCATTCGTCTTCCCGGCGCCGGCTTCCGGCACGCGCCGGTGCACGTCATCGTGATCGGCGACCCCCGGGTGAACGAATGCTATCCGGTCCGGACGATTCTGGACAAGGGCGAGCGCCACTTCACCACCAGCCTCGCCACCGCAACCTACTTGCTGCATCTGATGGCTGCGAGCTTCGGACTGGGATCGCAGTACGTCAGCGATGCCGGTTCGCACTACATGGCGACCATGTTGAAGGCGATGCTGCACATTCCCGAGCCTTACCAGGTGTACGAACTGATCGCGATCGGCTATCCCACGCGATGGCCCGATGCACCTCCACGCCGCCCGCTGGCGGACATCGTTCATAGGGAGCAGTACGATCAAGCCAAGTTCCGCTCGAACGAACAGCTGAACGAGTTTCTGCAAGACGTGACGCGCCTCGGTGCCTTCGGCAAGAGCAAGGGGCGGCGCGACGAGGGCGACGCGGCGCCCGAGGACGAGCGTTAAGCGAGCACATTGTGCTTCGTATGCCTGGCGGGACGCGTGTCGAGGCTCTGGTTGCCGGCGGAATCGTTATTTCCAATGAGGAGAGAATCATGGGATGTCTCTTGAGGGCAATGGTCGCTGTTGCGGTCGCATTGTCCGTGATCGCATCCGTCGCACAGGCGCAGGACTATCCAGCCAAACCGGTTACGGTCGTCATTCCCTTCGTTCCCGGCGGTCCGACCGACCTCATCGCGC
>JADLDQ010000507.1 GCA_020846575.1 Burkholderiales bacterium | reverse complement strand
GCGGCCGCAGTTGACGGGGAACGATGGACGACAGCGCCCTCAGGATTCCGAAGAAACTCATGCCGCTCACGCTCTGGGTGCACCCGGACGGCGCGGTCGCGGGCTCCATCTTCCTGCACCTGCCGACGCTGGAGACCCCTTGCGGCGAGCGCCCGCCGGACGTGTTCAACGAGCCGGGCGACTTCGTCGCCGTCAAGCGCGACGAGCCCGAGGACCTGCGCTTCTACAACAAGAGCGCCATCGTGCGCGTCACCTACTGGGACGCGATCGCGAGGACACTCGAGAACGGGCAACCGCGCCCCTGCCGCATCACGCTCATGGACGGCTCGCTCATCGACGGCGAGATCTGCAAGGCCGAACCCCAGGAGCGCTCGCGCCTGTACGACTACATGAACGACACGCGCGAGCGCTTCCTGGAACTGCACAACGAGCGCAACGAGGTCACTCTGGTCAACAAGAGCTACGTGGTGTTCATCAGCGCCCGGCCGGATCCGGCGCCCGCCCCCGCCCCCGTTCCAGCCAGGCAGCGGGCCTGGTCCGACCGGGAAATCGAAGCGCCGCTCGAGCTCGCCGAGTAGCGCGGGCGGCTTGCACATTCGACGCACACCGGACACATGCCATGGGCGTGTTGGACCGCTACCGCGCCAATCGCGGCCTCGCGACGATTCTCGCCGCCACCGGCAGGACGCCGGGCGCGCTCGCCGCCGCGGCGCTCGTGCGCGCGCTGGGAAAGAACGCGGTGCCCAGGCTGATCGACGCGCTGCCGCGCGACCAGTCCGGTCTGATCGCCGAACTGCTGGGCGAGGTCCTCACCAACGCGACGCTGCCGCAGCTGGTCGAGGCCGGTCTGCTGAGTGAGAACCCGCTGATGGTCTCCTCGGCGCGCCGCGCCCTCGCCTGCGCGCGCCAGATCGATCCGAACCGCCTGCTCGAGGTCGTTCTCGCCAAGGGCGGCTCGATCGCCGACATCGCCGACGTTCTGCTGCGCTGCAAGGACGCGGTCAGCGCCAAGTCCATGCTGCGGCTCCTCGACCAGGCGCGCGCGGACAACCACCCGGGAACCTTCAAGCTGATCGATCAGATCGCGAACCCCTCCATGACCGCGCCGCTGGTCGGGTTCCTCAAGAACGCCAACTGGCAGGCGCGGGTGCAGGTGGCTTCGACGATCGCGCGCTTTCCGAGCGAGCCGGTGCGCGACGCGCTGGTGCGGCTGCTGGCCGATCCGGACAAGAACGTGCGCCAGGCGGCGCTGGAGGGTCTGGGCGCCTTGAACATGCCGGTGCCGATCGGACCGGTGTGCGCGCTGCTGCGCGATCCGGACCTGCTGGTGCAGGCAAAGGCGATCGAGACCGCGGTCCGGCTGAACGATCCGGAGTCGTTCAGGCACCTGCTTCCCATCCTGCAGGACGAATCCGAGCATGCCCGGCGCGCCGCGGTGGAAGTGCTGAACGCCATCGGCAACGCCAACGTCGTCAAGGACCTGCTGTCCGCGCTCAAGGACCAGGACTGGTGGGTGCGGGTGCGCGCCGCCGACGCCCTGGGCGCCATCGGCGGTCCGGCCGTGATCGAGGCCGTGCTCGGACTGCTCGGCGATCCCGACGAGTTCATGCGCCGCACCGCGGTCGAGATCCTGAATACCACCAAGGACGAGCGCGCCTTTCAGCACCTGGTGCGGGCGCTCGGCGACGCGGACTGGTGGGTCCGGGAGCGGGCCGTGGACGCGCTCGGCAACCTGGGAGACGCGCGCGCCGTGCCGCACCTCGCGCGCCTGCTACGTTCCGATTCGCAGGCGGCCCCGGCGGCGATCCGGGCGCTCGCCGCGCTCGGCGACCCGGCGGCCGTGGACGATCTGATCGAAATCCTTGCGAGTCCCGACCCGGCGGTCCAGCGCGAGGCGCTCGAGGCGCTGCGCGCGCTGGCGACGCCAGCGCACGCCGAGGCGATCCGCCGCGCGCTGGGCGAGCTGACCCCCGCGGCCGCGGACATACGGGAGATCGCCCAGCGGCTCGCGCACCAGGCGGCCGACCCGGCGCACGCGCGCGGCGGCAGCAGCGCTCCAGGCGCGGGGCGCAACACCGGCGCCGGCCCGGCGCACGCGCGCGGCGGCGCACGCGAGCCCCTGCGAGCGCTCGCGGCGCCGCGCGCGCTCGCGGCGGGGCCCGCGCCCGCGAACGCGGAGATGACGCTCGAGCGCCCGATGCAGCCGCCCGAAACCGGCGCGGGGTCGCCCGCGCCCGTCCAGGCCGCACCCGCAGGCAGCGTCGCGCGCGACCCGGCGCCCGGCGCACCGGCGGTACGCCCCGCCGCCGCGCAGGGCATAGACCTCGCGTGCATCGAGCCCGGCCAGGTTCTCGCCGGCCGCTACAAGGTGGTGCGCGAGCTCGG
>JADLDQ010000309.1 GCA_020846575.1 Burkholderiales bacterium | reverse complement strand
CCCGGCAACGGCGGCTACCAGAGGGCGGACGGTCTGTGGGTCTACCGCAAGCTGCGCGCGCGCGAGCTGTGGGACCAGATCATGCGCTCGACCTACGACCATGCGGAGCCCGGCATCCTGTTCCTCGACCGCATGAACCGGGACAACAACCTGTACTACTGCGAGACCATCGAGGCGACCAACCCCTGCGCCGAGCAGCCGCTGCCGCCCTACGGCTGCTGCTGCCTGGGCTCGATCGACCTGACGCGCTACGTCTCCCACCCCTTCACCGAGCAGGCGAAGTTCGACTACGACAAGTTCGGCCGGACCGTGCAGCTGTCCATCCGCATGCTGGACAACGTGCTCGACGTCACCGCCTGGCCGCTGGAGCAACAGCGCAAGGAAGCGATGGCGAAGCGCCGCGTCGGCCTCGGTTTCACGGGGCTCGGCGACGCGCTGGCGATGCTGCGCCTGCGCTATGACACCGACGAGGCGCGCGCGATGGCGGCGAGGATCTCGGCCGCGATGCGCGACGAGGCTTACAAGGCCTCCTCCGAGCTGGCGCGCGAGCGCGGCGCGTTTCCGCTGTTCAATGCCGACATGTACCTCTCCGGCACGAGCTTCGCGGCGCGCCTGCCCGAGGAGATCAAGGCATTGATCCGCAGGAACGGCATCCGCAACTCGCACCTGCTGTCGATCGCGCCGACCGGAACGATCAGCCTGGCGTTCGCCGACAATGCCTCCAATGGCATAGAGCCGCCCTTCTCCTGGGTCTACACCCGCAAGAAGCGCATGGCCGACGGCACGCTGAAGGAGTTCCCGGTGGAGGACCACGCCTGGCGCCGCTTCCGCGCGGCGGGCGGCAACGTCGAGCAGCTGCCGCCGTACTTCGTCACTGCGCTGGAGATCTCGGCGCGGGCGCACGAGCAGATGGTGGCGACGGTGGCTCCGTACGTCGACACGAGCATCTCCAAGACGGTCAACGTGCCCGAGGACTACCCCTACGAGGAGTTCCAGGACCTGTATTTCCTCGCCTGGAAGTCCGGCCTGAAGGGGCTGGCCACCTACCGCCCGAACAATGTGCTGGGCTCGGTGCTCTCGGTCGAGAAGAAGGCCGAGGCCCCCCAGGATTTCGTCGAGGACGACCGCAACCGCCGCATCCGCATCAAGTCCGTGCCGCAGCCGGTGCTGGCGAGCCTGCGCTGGCCCGGACGGCCCGACCTGGGCTCCGGCAATCCGGCCTGGACCTACATGATCACGCACCCGCACTACCATTTCGCGGTGTTCGTCGGCCACGTCGAGAACGGCAAGCCCCACGCCTTCGAGGTCTGGGTCAACGGCAGCGAGCAGCCGCGCGGCCTCGGCGCGCTGGCGAAGACGCTGTCGATGGACATGCGCGCCAAGGATCCGGGCTGGCTGAAGCTCAAGCTGGAGACGCTAGCCAAGGCCGCCGGGGACGATGCCTTCGACATGCCCTTCCCGCCCAATGGCGAGATGAAGCGCATGCCGTCGATCGTTTCGGCGTTCTCGCAGATCGTGAATTTCCGCGTCAAGCAGCGGGGCGCCTTCCAGGACGCCCCGACGCCGGTGCTGGACGCCATGTTCAGCCTGAAGGATCCCAAGACCGGCACCGACGGCACCATGTCCTGGACGGTAGTCGTGCTCAATCCGCGCACGGGCGACGATTTCGTGCTCGGCCTCAAGGAAATCGCCCTGCCGCCGATGGAAGGCTTCCCGTCCGGCGTCACCCGGCCCTACTCGATGTGGCTCTCGGGCGAGTACCCGCGCGCGCTGGACGGCCTGTGCAAGATCCTGTCGCTGGACATGCGCGTCCTCGACCCCGCCTGGATCGGCATGAAGCTGCGCAAGCTGCTCGACTTCCCCGAGCCGCTGGGCGATTTCATGGCCTTCGTGCCGGGATCGAAGAAGCAGGAGACTTTCCCGTCCACCATCTCCTACCTGGCGCGCCTGATCCTGCACCGCTATGCGATGCTGGGCATCCTCGGCGAGGACGGCCTGCCGATCCGCCAGATGGGCATCCTCGAGCTGCCCGGCAAACCCGGCCAGCCGCGCGTCATGGCCGGCGCGCGCTGCCCGGAATGCGCCAACGCCACGCTGATCCGCAAGGACGGCTGCGACTACTGCACCGCCTGCGGCTATACCGGCCTTTGCGGGTGAGCCTGCCGCAGGTGGTGGGCTCCGCGCTGCTCGCGCTGGGGCTGGCGGCTTGCGGCCCGATGTACTACACCCCCGACGGGGCCGACAGCAGCCTGATGCTGCACGGCTACGACCCGGTGGCGTATTTCACCGCCGGCCAGGCGACGCCGGGGCGCACCACGCTCAAGGCCTACCACCGCGGCTACGCCTATCGCTTCGCGAGCGAGGAGGGCCGGCGCCGGTTCGTCGCCGACCCGGACCGCTACGTTCCCCAGCTCGGCGGCTTCAGCGCGCAGGGGATGGTCTACGCCATTCCCGTGGCCGGCGAAGTCCAGCACTTCAAGATCATCGCGGACAGGCTCTACCTGTTCGACAGTGCGCGCGCCCGCCTCTATTTCGAGGTGGACGAAGCGCGCAACCTGAAGCTCGCGCACCACTATTGGGAAACCGAGGTGCGCGGCACGCCCAGCTGGCAGTACCAGGCCGTCAAGCGGCTGCTCATCCGCGTCCCGCACTACCGGACCGATGCGGAACTCGCCGCGGACTACGAGAAGAAGTTCGGCCGCAAGCCAGACTAGCGGGCGCCGGCGCTAGCGCCGGCCGCTCGCCCAGAACATCCCGATGATCGTCTTGACGTCGCTGATCCGGCCGTCCGCCGCCATGGCGAGGACTTCGTCGAATGGAAGCGTGAACACCTCGAGGAACTCGCCCTGGTCGAGCCGCGCCTCGCGCGCCTCCAGGCCGGTCGCCAGCCACAGCTCGATGGCCTCGTCCGAGTAGCCGATCGCATTGTGGACGACGCCAAGGCGCGTCCATCGCGCGGCGACGTAGCCGGTTTCCTCCAGCAGCTCCCGCTTCGCGGTGTCGAGGTGCGGCTCTCCAGGCTCGAGCTTCCCGGCCGGGATCTCGACGAACTCGCGACGCAGCGGGTAGCGATACTGGCGCTCCAGCACGACCTTTCCGTCGGCGGTCAGGGCCACCATGCCGACCGCGCCAGGGTGGCGCACGTACTCGCGCGCGGTCTGCGACCCGTCAGGCAAGGACACCACGTCCCGATGCAGCCGGAGGAAGCCGCCGCGGTACACCTCCCCCCGGAGACGAACTTCTCCTCGAGGTCGCCGCGAGCCAACGAGCTACAAGCCCTTGATGGCCATCAGGCACAGGGTCATCAGCGGCTGCGGCAGGATGCCCAGCGCGAGCAGCGCCAGCCCGTTGACGGCCATCAGCGTGCGCTGCCCGGACCCCTGCCCCACCACCGGAGCCGTCGCCGGGTCGTCCCTGGGCTCGTCGAAGTACATCAGCTTGACGATGCGCAGGTAGTAGTAGGCGCCGATCACCGAGAACACCACCCCGGCCACCGCAAGCCAGATCTGCCCGGCGTTGACCGCCGCCGACAGCACCGACAGCTTGGCGTAGAAGCCCACCGTGGGCGGCACGCCGGCCAGCGAGAACATCATCAGCAACAGCAGGAAGGCGAACCAGGGATGGCGACGGTTGAGGCCCTTGAGGTCGTCCAGGTTCTCGCACTCGAAGCCCTTTCGCGACAGGAACAGCAGCACGCCGAAGGAACCGACCGAGGTGAGCACGTAGGTGACCGTGTAGAACATCGCCGCGGCATAGGCATCGGCCGCGTTGAGCCAGTTGCCCCCGACCACCCCCGACAGCAGGCCGAGCAGCATGAAGCCCATGTGCGCGATCGTCGAGTAGGCGAGCATGCGCTTGAGGTTCGATTGCGCGATCGCCGTGATGTTGCCCACCGCCATCGACAGCACCGCGAGGATCGCGAGCATCTGCTGCCAGTCGTGCGCGAGATCGAGCAGGCCGTTGACCAGCAGCCGCATTGCCATCGCAAAGGCCGCCAGCTTGGGCGCCGTGCCGATCACCAGCGTCACCGCCGTCGGCGCGCCATGGTAGACGTCCGGAATCCACATGTGGAACGGGACCACGCCGAGCTTGAAGGCGATGCCCGAGACGATGAATACCAGCCCGAACACGAGGAAGGTGTGCTGTGTCGAGTCGCGCGACAGGTTGGCGACCTGGCGGGCCACGTCGGTGAGCGTCAGGGTGCCCGTGGCACCGTAGATCATCGACATGCCGTAGAGCAGCATGCCCGAGGCGAGCGCGCCCAGGACGAAGTACTTCATCGCCGCCTCGGTCGAGGCCGCCGAATCGCGGTTCAGCGCGACCAGCGCGTAAAGGCAGAGCGACAGCAGCTCCAGCCCCAGGTAAACCGTCAGGAAGCTGTTGGCGCTCATCATGAGCATCATGCCCAGCAGCGCGAACAGCAGCAGCGTGAGGAACTCGCCGCGCAGCAGGCTGCGGTCAAGCAGGTACCGGCGCGAGTACACCAGCGCCGCCGAGACCGCGCCGCAGGCGGCGATCTTGAGCAGCTGCGACATCACGTCGATCACGAACAGCCGGTTGAACCCGTAGTACGGCTGGCCGATCGTGCCCAGCAGGACGAACAGCGCCGCGGCCGCCGCGGCGAGCAGCACGCACTGCGCCATGAACAGGCTGGCGCGCCGGTCCTCCCCCCCGAAGCGCAGGTCCGCGAGCATGAGCGCGCAGGCGCCCAGCAGCAGCACGATTTCGGGCAGCGCGATCAGGAGGTCGAGGGTCATGTCAGAGCTTCGGCAGCGCGACGTGGCGCAGCAGGTCGTTGACCGAAGCGTGCATCACCTCGGTGAGGGGCAACGGGTAAACGCCCATGGCGAGCACCGCCACGGCAAGCAGGCCGAGCACCAGGGATTCACGCGCGTTCAGGTCGGTCAGTGCCGCGACGTGG
>JADLDQ010000506.1 GCA_020846575.1 Burkholderiales bacterium | reverse complement strand
TTCGCGCCATCATCGACCGGGCCGTCGTGACCGCGAAGCGTGTCATCACAGACAAGATGGACACCCTCAAGGCAATCGCTCAAGAGCTCATCACCAAAGAGACGCTGGAACAGGAGCAGTTCTATGCGTTGATAGGACAACCGGTACCGGTGCGGGCAACGGCGTAGCACTTGAACCTTAAAATACACGTGTTATAATGTATGCTACATGGTAGTTGCATTACTGTCGAAAAAGCGTGAAGCAATAAAGCTTCGGAAAGCGGGGCTGCCTTATTCGGACATCCGAAAAAAGATTGGCGTAAGCAAGTCATCGCTTTCGAACTGGCTCCGCGGAATTGAATTATCAGGGCCCAACCTAAGAACAATTGCGTCGAACTGGATTGCGAGGCGCGTAGCAACATATAGGGATACTGTAAAAAAGCGGATATCCGACCTTGAGGGGCGCCGACTTGAGGAAGCGAAAAGATCGCTCAATAAGATATCTAAACGCGACCTACTGGTCGCTGGGTTATTTCTTTATCTTGGAGAAGGGACAAAGCATGACCGCTGGTCGGTTTGTATCACGAACAGTAATCCCGAAGTAGTAAAATTCGCTAGGAAATGGCTCACCGATATCATGGGCGTTCCTCGGAAGAAAATTCGCATCAAGGTTCACCTTTACAAAGATATGAATGCGCGAAAAGAGCTTGCATATTGGTCAAAAATAACAAAAATTCCGCTGACCCAGTTTCGAAAACCGTATATAAAGAAAACGCTTAGGGGCTCCGTTGATTTCTACACGCATGGTCATGGAACCTGTAATATAATGGCTGATAACGGACCATTAAAGCAACGCATCATGGCTGAAATACAAATTATCTTAAACTTTTTAAACGACTTGGCGTAGACATGGGCCCGTAGCTCAACTGGTAGAGCAGGATGCTTATACCATCAAGGTTTCCTGGTTCGAATCCAGGCGGGCCCACACTTCGCCACTCCTCAATTCCGAGGAAGTGGCTGGCGAAGTGTTCTGAGCGCATAAGCGCGAAGAACTTCAGACATGTACTGGCTCTATATCTTGAAATGTTCCGATAGCTCCCTGTACACGGGCATCGCCACAGATGTTGAGCGCCGGTTCACGGAGCATCGCGCGGGCATCGGGGCCCGGTATACCGCAAGTCGAAAACCCATACGTATTATGTACCGCGAGCTATGTGGGAACCGGAGCGCGGCGCAGAAACGTGAAGCAGAAGTGAAGAGTTGGACACGCGCACGGAAGTTAGCGCTTATTAATTCGGGCGGTTAGCTCAGTTGGTAGAGCGCCTCGTTTACACCGAGGATGTCGGGGGTTCGAGTCCCTCACCGCCCACTTATCAAATACAAGATGCCATTTGGCATGTTGTATTTGATACAGTTAGCGATG
>JADLDQ010000308.1 GCA_020846575.1 Burkholderiales bacterium | reverse complement strand
GCTACGGCGAGCGGCTGCTGATCGACGAGCTCTCCTTCAAGGTGCCGCCCGGCGCGATCGTCGGCCTGATCGGTCCCAACGGCGCCGGCAAGTCAACGCTGCTGCGCTTGATCACCGGCGCGGACAAGCCCGATGCCGGCAGCGTCGCCGTCGGTCCGACCGTGAAGCTCGCCTACGTGGACCAGTCGCGCGACGCGCTGGCGGGCGATGAGACCGTGTGGGAGTACATCTCCGCGGGCAACGACGTGCTCACCGTCGGCCGCTTCGAAATGCCCTCGCGCGCCTACGCCGGCCGCTTCAACTTCAAGGGCAGCGACCAGCAGAAGAAGGTCGGCACGCTCTCCGGCGGCGAGCGCGGCAGGCTGCACCTGGCGAAGACGCTGATCGCAGGCGGCAACGTGCTGCTGCTCGACGAGCCCTCCAACGACCTCGACGTGGAGACACTGCGGGCGCTGGAGGAGGCGCTCCTGGAGTTCGCCGGCAGCGTGCTGGTGATCTCCCACGACCGCTGGTTCCTCGACCGCATCGCCACGCACATGCTCGCCTTCGAGGGCGACTCGAAGGTGAGCTTCTTCCCCGGCAACTACCAGGAATACGAGGCCGACAAGGTGAAGCGCCTGGGCGAGGAAGCCGCGCGGCCCACGCGGCTGCGCTACCGGCCGCTGGCGCGCTGAGGGCGCCTGCCCCTCACGGCCCGGAGCGGATGCGCCGGATGCGCTCGGCGCTCGCCGGGTGGGTGGAGAGGTAGTCCAGTGCGCTCGTCGCCGCGGCGCGCTTGCCGCCGCGCTCGTGCTCCAGCAGTGCGAGCATCTCGGCGAAGCGCTCCCCGGGAATACCCAGCGCCGCGAGGCGCGCGAGCGCGTAGTCGTCGGCCTCGCGCTCCAGATCACGCGAGTAACCCGCCTGGATGAGCGCGGCCGGCAAGGCGACCGCGATGCCCGCGAGCGACACCGCGTCTCCCAGCAGCGCCGCGACCAGGGCCGCGGCCCCGGCGCTCTGAAGGGCGAGGCGCAGGCTGTGGCGGCCGTGCACATGACCCAGCTCGTGGGCGAGCACCGAGATCAACTGCTCGTCGTTCTGCGCCAGCCGCGCCAGCGCATCCGTCACCACCACCGTGCCGCCGGGCAGCGCGAAGGCGTTGGGGCCGATCTTCGCGCAGCGCCGCAGCGCGAGCCGTGCGGATATCCCGCCGGGGAGCTCACGCGCGGCGCGCTCGAAATCGGCCCGGAGCGCGCCCTGCCGCTCCGCGCCCAGTTCCGTGGGACCGCACCAACTGCGATCGACCGCGTCGAGCGCCCCCTTGCCCATGGCCGCCTCGGCCCGCTGCGGCACCCAGCCGGCGAGGAGCTTCGCGGCGAGGGGAAGCCCATCGCTCGCACCCCACCACAGGGCCGCGCCGAGCAGCGCGAGCACCGCCAGCACCCGGATCCAGCGCCGCTCGAACGCGTGCACGCTCTGCTCCAGCGCGTGCTCCCCGGGGAACAGCGCCGCGAGCGCCGCGTGGTCCGAGGTCTGGAGCTGGCCGCCGCCGGGCAGCGCTATGCGCCGCTGCGGAACCTCCATGGGCGCATCCACGCGAACCTGCGAAAGCGGGTATTCCAGCCGCACGCCCTCGCCCACGACGTAGAGCACGCCGGGCCCGCCACGCACGCGCACGGGGCGGCGGGCGGAAGACCGCCCGTCGAAGTAGAAGGCATCGAACTCGATCATCGGGGCTCCGGTGTGCAATCCCCGGCGCGCGCTGCTCGCGGCCGGATCGGATCGCGTGCAGCCCGGCCGGGGAATGGAACAGCCGCCCGCAAAAATAGCACGGGCGAGCGCGAGCGCACGAACAGCGCTCACACGCCGATGTCGAAGTCGAGCAGGTCCATCACTTCGCCGCCGGTGGCGCCCACCTTCTCGGATTCGGCGGCGGCGAACTCGGCCGGAGAACCGCTCGCGACCACAGCGAGGCGGCTCGCGCGGTAGCGCATCGCGCGCACCACGGCCCAGGGAACGGCCAGGCCGAGGGTGAGGGCGATCGCCCCTGCGTTGCTCAGGTACAGCCAGGCCACCTCGCGCGCTCCCTGCCGGCTCTCGAAGCGCAGCGGGCCCAGCGCCAGCCCGTTCATCACCAGGTTGGCGGTACGCGCCCTGACATAGGCGAACAGCGGCAGGTAGACGGCGAGCAGCATCGCCAGGCCCACGATCACGCTCATCGCCACGCCGCTCGCCGCGGAGGGCCGCTGCACGCTCAGCCAGCCGAGGCTCACGCTCACGACCAGCGCGACGATGAGCAGCGGCAGAACCAGGCCGGCGGCCTTGATGTAGATCCAGAAGAGCGCGCCGGTGATCTCGGGCATCGCAAAACGCGTCGTGCCGAGGCCGTGGTGGCGCCAGGCGAAACGCAGCGTCTTCGCCTTCCACAGCGGGTACAGCAGGAAAGCGCTGAGCGGCACCAGCACCCCGTAGCCGACGATCGCGATCAGCGCGTCGCGGTAGCTCCCGTCGAAGCGGAACGCGACGTTGCGCCAGGCCGAGTTGCGCGCGTTGAACGCGAACGAGCGCAGCGCGAGCCAGGGCAGCGCCAGCGCGGCCGTGGCGAGCAGCGCCCAGTGCAGCAGGTCCGGGAGTCTGCCCGCCAGCGAATAGATGGCGAGCAGCGCCAGCGCGACGACGCGGCCCTTGAGGATCGCGACCGGGTTGCCGCGGTACTCGAAGCCGTCGCCGTCGATCAGCGTGTGGCCGTAGAAGTAGCGCTTGCGCCGCACCTTCGCCCAGGCCGAATAGATGCCCAGGGTGATCACCGTGAGCGCGAGATTCACGATCCAGATACGGAAGTACTCGGGCGCGCTCGCGGTGAACACCACCGGATAGCGGCGCTGCGCCTGCGCGCGCACCGGCGCGCCCACAACCGCTCCAGACTCCACCTGTTGCTGCACCGCGCCGGACTCCTCGTGCGTGGAAATCGAGGCGCAGCGCGCGGCTTTACCCGCCGCTGCACCGGAGATACATTCTCGCCTGATTCCGCAGGCCGCGACGGAGGAAGCGATGACAGGCAAGACAGGCGCCGTGCTCGCCCTCGCGCTCGCCGCCGGCATCGCGCCGGTTGAGGCCGCGCTCGCGCAGGCCTACCCGGCCAGGCCGGTGCGCGTGATCGTGCCCTTTCCGCCAGGCGGGGTGAACGACAGCTCGGCGCGCGCCTTCGCGCAGGTGCTCACCGCGACCTGGTCACAGGCCATCGTGATCGAGAACCGCGCCGGCGCCAACGGCAACATCGGCATGGAGGCCTGCGCCAAGGCAGCGCCCGACGGCTACACGCTGTGCTATCCGAGCGGCTTGATCCTCACGCTCAACCCGGTCGCCTACTCCAAGATGCCCTTCGAGGTGAACGAGCTCGCACCGGTGATCCAGGTCGGCACGCTCGACCAGGCACTCGCGGTCAACGCGGCGCTTCCGGCGCGCACCGTCCAGGAGCTGATCGACCTCGCCCGCGCCGGGCCCAATACCATTTCCTTCGCCTCGCTCGGCATGGGCAGCACCGCACACCTGTACGCCGAGTGGCTGCGCGCCAGGTACGGCGCGCAGTTCATCCACGTCCCCTACAAGGGCTCGCCGCAACTGCTGCAGGCAGTGGCGGGCGGCGAAGCGATGGTCTCGGCCAACACCCCGGCGGTGGTGCTGCCGAGCGTGAAGGCCGGAGGGCTGCGCGTCATCGCGGTGGTGGCCGAGGCGCGCAAGCGCTCCCCGCTGCTGCCCGAGGTGCCGACCATGCAGGAGCAGGGCTTCGACCTGAACTTCCGCAACTGGCTGGCGATGTTCTTCCCGAAGGGCACGCCGGCGGCGTTCGCGCGCCGCTGGAACGCCGCGATCAACAGAATGCTCGCCGACCCGAAGTTCGTCGAGCGCCACATCACCGCGCTCGCCGTGACGCCCGCCGGAGGCACGCCGCGGGACCTCTTCAACTTCCTCAAGGCAAACCAGAAGGTCGCCGCGGAGCTGGCCCGGATCGCCAACCTCAGGTTCGATTGAGCGTCGAGAAGAGCGAGGGGCTGCTCGCCCCTCGCTCTCCCCCGACTCCAGGCAAGGCTGCGCTTTCTCAGTAACCACATGGAGCGAGGCGCTGCCCACCCCTCGCGCTGCGCCGACTGCAAGGGAGGCTGCGCTTTCTGTCCAGTCGGTCCTGCGCGCCTCGCGCGGGTGCCCGACCGGCCGGCGCAGTTCAGGTAACGACAGCGCGCCGCCGGCGAAGCGCCGCCGTCAGCGCGAGCGCGAGCACGGAGGTCGCGAGCATGACGGCGAACGCGCCGTCGTAGCTGCCGGAGGCATCGAAGAGGCGCGCGCCCAGGTAGGCGCCGATGCCGCCGCAGGCGTAGTGCACCATCGTGAGCAGGCCGATGAGTGCGCCCATGTTCCGGGCGCCGAAGCTGTCGCGCACGAACACCACCGCCAGCGGCGCCAGGACGAGGAACGTGAGTCCGAACACCAGGGCGAGCAGGGCGATCGAGAGCAGCGACTGATCGAGGAGCATGAGCCCGAACACCGCGGCGCGGCCGGCAAAACTCAGGACCGTGGGCCACAGGGGCCCGGTGCGGTCGCTCCAGTAACCGGCTGCGACCACACCCAGCAGTCCGGTGAGCCCCATCAGCGCCAGCAGATTTCCGGCAACCAGGACGCCGATGCCGCGGTCCTGCGCGAACGCCACCACGTGCGTGGTCACGAAGAAGTCGCCGAAACCGCAGATCGCGTACAAGAGCAGCAGCACCCAGAACTGCCGCGTACGCGCCGCTTGCGCCACCGTGAGCCCGTTCGCCTCGGCGAGGCTTCCGCGGGCAACCGCATCCCCGCGCCTGGGGACCCCCGCGAGCACGAAGGGCAGCACGACCAGGTGCGCCACGCCCAGCCACACGAACACCGAGCGCCACCCGATCGCGACCAGCACCGCGGCGAGCGCCGCGATCATCACCAGCTGGCCGAGGCTCATGCCCGAGGTGGCCACCGCGTTCGCCAGACCGACCCGGCCCGGAAACGCCCGCGTCACCATCACCCCCACCGGGATCACCGACGCCAGGCCGTTGCCGATGGCGAACAGGCACCCGTAGAGCAGCATCGCCTGCCAGGGCGCGTCGATGAGACTCATCAGGCCGATCGCCACGCCGCTCGCCGCAAGTCCACCGCCCAGCACCAGCCGCAGGCTCATGCGGTCGGCGAGGGTCCCCGACAACACCATGGTGGCGGCCAATACGAACTGGTATACCGCCACCGCGTCACCGAGCCGGCTGCGATCCCAGCCGAACTCCTCGACCATGGGCTTGAGCGTCAGGCCGATAGCGAAGCGCGCGCCCCCGCCCATGAACAGGACGAGAAATCCGGCAGTCAGGGCAGCGAGGGCGCCGATGCGAAGGGTCGGGCGATTCATGCCGGGGTCGGTACCATGGGAGCTGCCGGGGCCGGTACGATGGGAGTTGCCGGGGAAGCGCGGTGCGCGGATGCCGCAGCAGCGGGCGCGATTTGAACACAATCTCCGCGATTGCGGTCCGCCTGCGGCGCACGCGCTCGCCGCGCCGCGCTCAATCTCTCTTCGGCACGACGCGCAGCCGCGACTGCACCTGCTGGACGCCTTCGCGCGGCGCGCCCCTCCTCCTACGGCGGCGCGCCCGCCGGCTGGTTGTCCGCGAGCGCGAAGCGGTAGGCCGGCCGCGCGCTGGTGCGCGCGGCGTAATCGCAAAGCGACGGCGGCACCTCGATCCCCCGGCGCAGCGCGCCGGTGATGCAGGTGGTGAACAGGATGTCCGCGCCGGTAAAGCGCTCGCCCATCACGTAGGGCGCGTCCCCGAGGCGCCTCGCGGCCGCGATCGCCTGCTGCGCGAACACTCTCCTCGCCGTGGCGCAGGCCGCGGGCGCCTCGCCGTATACCGCCTGCAGGTCTTCGTGACGGCGGATCACGTACAGCGTGTCGGCGTCCAGTTCCATCATCGCGAAGAAGCGCCACTGATCATAGCGCGCCCGCTCGCGCGCATCCGGCCCCGGCAGCAGGTCCGCGCGCCCGTAGCGCCCGGCGATGTAGTCCACGATGGCGGCGCTTTCCGAGAGCGTGAAGTCTCCGTCCTGGAGCGTGGGGATCTTGCCGCTCGGGTTGATCGCGAGGTACTCGGGGGTCTGCGACTCGCCGGTGCGCGAACCGATGCGGCGCCGCTCGTAGGGCAGGCCGAGCTCGTGCAGGATCCAGTGGGCCCGCAGCGTGCGCGGTGTGCCCGCGCCCCAGACGATGCGTCGCGACCCGGTGTGCTC